>JBJEMQ010000209.1:0-2102 GCA_051879755.1 Coprococcus sp.
TCAGAAGATTATAAATGGCAGAAAAACAAAATATGACAATAATGTCATAAAAACAGCAAAACAGCCGGATTTTCCATCAATACCGGAACAGGTTATGACACCACGACAGGCATATTTTTCAGAATGTGAGGAGATTTCATGGAAAGACTCTATAGGAAGGATATCAGCAGAGATGATTGCACCTTATCCGCCTGGAATTCCGGTCATATATCCGGGAGAAAGAATATCTAAGGAAGTGTGGAATTATCTTGAAAATTTCAGAAAAAGTGGCAGACATATTCATGGAAGCAGGGACGGAAAACTTGAAAGCATACGTGTGATAAAACAGATACGTAACTATTCAGTACCTTCATAGTTACGAGCCGCAAGCCCATGTAAATCAGCTGTGCTGATGGGGCTTGCGCTTCCCTGTTAAACCCTTTCTCACGATTTATGCGGGTCCGCATAAATCTGTACTAAACAGTTACACAGATATAATAATCACACATAATAAAGGTATGTATAAAATTCGTAATATCTGCAAAACATATATTTACAAGGATTAGATACGTATTAAGAATGATATACAAAGGAAGAGGCTGACTATGCAGCAATATTATTGTTTTGCATTGGAGCCTCATTTTATTTATTATGAATTATTTTAAAGGGGTAATAGTATGGCTAATGTAGTTCTGTATATTATGGCAAAACAGAATGTAAATACGCAAAAAGATGAGGTGTTTCTTTCGGATATTGCAAGTATTTACTGTGAAGACAGTGCCGTAAGGGCTAAGGCAAATGCTATGAAGGTCCATCATTTTAGAAAAGCAAGTGAACCAAGGGTAGTTATAAGTATGCTTAAGGTGATAGAGGAGCTTACGAAGTTAAATCCCGGAATTACAGTAGAGAGTATCGGAGAGACAGATATTATCATAGAGAAGGCGTCACTGCAAAAGGATAAGGAAAGTCAGAAAAGAAATGCATGGGCATATATAAAAATTGTATTTGTAGCATTAATATGCTTTTTTGGCTCTGCATTTACTATAATGGCATTCCACAATGATATCGGTATATCACCGGTGCTTGGCAGGATATATGAGCTTGTGACAGGAAATACATCAGACGGCTACACTTCTCTGGAAATATCCTACTCTATAGGTTTGGCAGCAGGCATTATTATTTTCTATAATCATGTAGGAGGCAAAAAACTTACTTCTGATCCTACACCTCTTGAAGTTGAAATGAGAAATTATGAGAGAGATTGTAATCAGGCAATCGTTGAGATGGCAGACAGGCAGAGCCTTGAAGAGGATGTGAAGTAGATGTTCTGGCAGACGGTTATTTTATGGATTATCGGAATAAGCTCAGGACTTATGGTATCAGCAGGCGTTTTCACTGTATTGTTTGTTGTAGGGCTTGTGCCAAGATTTGCAGGAAGAACTGAAACAGCATGGTGTGAGATGTTCTATGAGGAATGTCTTATTGCAGGGGGAATACTCGCAGATGTTGTAAGTGTGTATCCGATAAAAGGTTCAATCGGAGAGATTTTGTCAACGTTCTTACCTGATGGGGGATTGACAGCAAAAGTTATCATCACAGTATTTCTTATTTTGATAGGAGCATTTTCGGGAATTTTTGTGGGCTGTCTTTCGATTGCACTTTCTGAGGTGCTTGACGGTATCCCTATTTTTGCAAGGCGTATCAGATTCAAAAAAGGACTGAGCATTGCAGTTCTTGCGATAGCACTTGGAAAAGCAGCAGGTTCATTTATATATTTTGCGTTGTCGTTTTTTGAAGTGGCACCATAGTTATTAATAAAAGATGATGTTGGTGTCAAAAGCCCATTAGCAAGTTTTGGTTTGACAAAATGCACAAAATAAGTTGTCTACATTCCATTATGCTAACCGTTTCGATGAGCCTCTTATGGCAAAAATTGTGTTCAGTAAAGGCTTCTGCGATTTTTAGAGTCTCATCTCCACAGCGCAAAAGTCATTCTAACTATTCTTTTTTGGACATTTTGCTATTTAAATTTTTTAAAATGGGCTATTTGACCTCAATCATAAAAATAAATTTGGAAAGGTGGAGGATTTACATGGAACAGAAGGAAAAAGAGTATCAGGAAT
>JBJEMQ010000210.1:0-8395 GCA_051879755.1 Coprococcus sp.
TTTTGTAATTATGTCCGGATTTAAACATTTACTGTACGATAACTTAATAATATTATTTTCTTCTGATTGTTTATATATGCACCTATGATAGGTGACAAATTGTAATTCATCTTATGCAGTTGACATTTATTATTAGTATAAACATCAGAAAGAATATATAACTTGCGTTCGTTAAGTGTTCTCATTTCACCTGTGAACTAAGCTCATTTCATTCGCTAAGGTCACAGGTATAAGTTCTCACTAAACTCACGCTTCGCGTTGCTTGCGTTCGTTAAGTGTTCTCATTATAACACACAAAAAAATAGGAATAAAGGTAAATATTTGTCGTGCAAAAAGAATTGAAATTCTGAAAACAGGCTATCTATAATAAAGTCACCCAGATGAAATGGGCAGCAGTTAATAAAAATATCCGGATACCGGACAGAAATGTTCGGATTAGCTGCAGCACTGTCTTTTATATTGCAATGATTATTTCACTGCATTTTTTCGGGCATAATTGAATCTGGCAAAAATATGGAAAAGAGGGATTTTGTATGTTGGAAATTATATTGGGACAAAACGTATTTGTGTACATTATGGTAGCTATGGGATTTATAGGAATAACATCAAGATTTATACTGAATGGATATCTGAAGGGATTAATAAAAGAAACGGAAAAAATGGGTTCTACCAGAAAAAAAGCACTTGTTGAAATACGAAAACGGTATGAGGATGTGGCCTCGCTTAATGTTGAAATAAATGACGTAGATTCATTTGTGGGAAAATACATAGAAAAAATACGAATGGGAAAAATATCTGTTGGCGCTTTTAATAATTTTATAAAAAATATATTTATAATAACGGCAGGGACAGGCATATTAAGTGGAATATATCAATATTATGTAGTAGGTTCCGGAATGGAAACACTAAAGCTGCTGGGTGTTGGCGGCGCTTCATGTACGCTTATGCTTGTAGCATGGAATATGTGGGATTGCGGCAGCAAGAAGGAAGTGTTGCGTTTAAGTGTTCAGAATTATTTAAGTAACAGTCTTGCCAACAGACTACATAAGGCAGAGATGAAACAGGCTGCTGCAAGTGATATGAGCCGTAGCAGAACTGAGAGTGTGGAGATTTCTGCAGAAAAAGATATGAGGGATAAGAAAGAGGGGGACAGACAGGAGGTAACAGATGAGCAGGTGGCGGCCTGCGATATGCTGTTTGAAAAACTACTTCAGGGGATTATTTCCGATGCGTAATATTCCCGGATAAGGTGCAGCGGCTGCTGCAATGAGGCTAAAAAAATCAGGATGGTAGACAGTGAGAAGACTGTGCTTTATTTCGGGAATATGTATATGTATGTTGCTTACAGGTTGTAGTATATATGAAAAGGAGGATGTGGATAAATTAACAAATCTGGAAAATGTTGCTTCTGCGGGAGATGCATTACCGGAAGACATTTCGGGAAATATAACAGAAACGGAAGAGCCTACAGAGGATATGACTTTGCTTAGAGATTATGATAAATGTCCAAATAAAAAATATTCTTGGTATATAGTAAGAGATGATAATCATGGAATAAGCGGATGTGATAAGAGCTTTGAAATCGAGCAGTATGATGCATACTATGTGGATACTGAGGCAGATGAGGCTGGCGAAAAGGTTATGTACCTTACCTTTGACTGTGGTTATGATAACGGATATACGGAGAAAATGCTGGATACATTAAAAAAATATAATGCAAAGGCATGTTTTTTTGTAACTATGACATATATCAGGGATAATCCGGGCATAGTAAAAAGGATGAAGGAAGAAGGGCATCAGGTAGGTAATCATACTGTCAGCCATCCGTCTATGCCTGATAAAAGCATAGAAGAGCAGAAAGCTGAGATTAAAAAATGTGCTGATTATATGAAAGAGGCAACAGGTTATGAAATGGATATGTATTTCAGACCACCAAGTGGCGAGTACAGTGAAAAAACTCTGCAGCTCGCAAAGGATATGGGATATAAAACGATATTCTGGAGCATGGCATACCTTGATTATGATGTGAATAACCAGCCGGGAGCTGATTATGTGAGGGAACATTTTAGAAAATATTATCATAATGGAGCTATTCCACTTATCCACAATGTGTCAGAGTCAAATGCAAATGCACTTGATGATGTATTGTCATATCTCACAAATGAAGGTTATCGTTTTGCATCACTTGACGAAATGTTTCGAAAATAGTTGATAATGGGAAACTGGTTTGCTACAATGAGGGTTAGCTGTAAAATTATTACATAAGCAAGGAGAGATAAAAATGGCAAAAACAGTAAGTTTTGATTTTAAAAATGCTGCGTTTATGGCAAAGGATGCAGATATTGAAGAAATCAGGGAACAGGTTGTAGCAGCAAAAGCAACGCTTGTAAACAAGTCAGGTGAAGGCAATGATTTTCTTGGCTGGATTGACCTTCCGGTGGATTATGACAAAGAAGAATTTGCAAGAATTAAGGCGGCAGCAGCTAAGATTCAGTCAGATTCAGATGTATTGATTGTGATTGGTATAGGTGGTTCTTATCTTGGAGCAAGAGCAGCTATAGAAGCTTTAAGGCATAGCTTTTATAACTCAGTAGATAAGTCAATTCGTAAAACTCCTGAGATATATTATGCAGGAAGTAATATAAGCAGCACATATATGGCCCATCTTCTTCAGGTGATAGGTGACAGAGACTTTTCTATCAACATTATTTCCAAGTCAGGAACAACTACAGAGCCTGCTATAGCAGCAAGAATATTCAAGAAAAAGCTGATAGAAAAGTATGGCAGAAAAGAGGCAGCAAAGAGAATATATGCTACAACTGATAAATCAAAGGGAGCTCTTAAGACTGTGGCAACAGAGGAGGGCTATGAAACATTTGTAGTACCTGATGATGTGGGTGGACGTTTTTCTGTTCTTACGGCAGTAGGTCTGCTTCCTATAGCAGTAAGTGGTGCAGATATAGATAAGCTTATGGAAGGAGCAGCTTCGGCAAGACAGGATATCTTAGAACAGGATTTTGATAATTCAGATGCTATGAAGTATGCGGCAGTAAGAAACATTTTATATAATAAGGGTAAATCAATTGAAATACTGGCGAATTTTGAGCCTTCTCTTCACTTTGTATCAGAGTGGTGGAAACAGCTCTATGGGGAAAGCGAAGGCAAGGATGGAAAAGGCTTATTCCCTACAGCCGTAGATTTTACGACAGACCTTCATTCGTTAGGACAGTTTATCCAGCAGGGTACACAGAATCATTTCGAAACAGTTATAAATGTGTTAAATCCTACATGTGAGATATTTATAGAGGAAGAAGAATCAGATTTGGATGGCCTTAATTATCTTGCAGGTAAAACTGTAGATTTTGCAAATAAGAGTGCCATGAATGGAACTATTCTGGCTCATGCTGATGGCGGAGTTCCTATTATCCAGATAAATATAGATAAGATTGATGAATTCTCACTTGGTGAATTATTCTATACATTTGAGTTTGCATGTGGTATAAGCGGATACGTACTTGGTGTAAATCCATTTAATCAGCCGGGTGTAGAGAGCTACAAAAAGAATATGTTTGCGTTGCTTGGCAAGCCTGGTAATGAAGAACTTGGCAAGGAGCTTCTTGCAAGAATAAACGGTTAATAGAATATAGAGATATAATATAAAAATCAGGCGGTATACAGAGTGATATATCATATAAAAGATATATACATGTATGCCGCCTGTTTTTGTTGCCATATATCCGAGAGGATTGCCGTTTTTTTACTTGCCGTTCATTGCAAATCTGTTTTTTGCTGTGTTATCAGCCAGTAATTTTTTTGTAATCTCCAGTCGGTCGCTTCCTGTAGAGGCAGCTTTTAATTCAGCATCTATAGTTTTCATATCCACAGTATCACAGGAAACATCATAGATATATTTGTCAGTATCCATATATTCGTATTTTTCAGTCATTTCATCTGTCCATGCATGCACACATTCGGAAGAGAAAAATACACCACTTTTAATTATTCTTGAAGGATTTCCTGCAGCAGATACATTAGATGGAATAGTTTTATTTGATAATACAGCATTTCCGCCTATGATTGCACCGGAGCCAATTGCAGTTCCTTTGAGTATAAGAGCATTTTGTCCAAGCCATACATGATCACCTATTAAAACCGAGCGGCTGTCGTTAATGCGCTTTTTTGTATTGCAATCGTATACAAGATGCGGGTCGGCAGTTCTGATAAATATTCCAAATGAAAATAAACCATCATTTCCGATAAGTATATTTTGCTGTTCGGAAGCAACAATAGTCATTTTGCCGTTGAAATAGCAATCTTCACCTATATATACACAGGAATTGTTATTTATACTTATATTTAAATAGTATATGTGTCTGTTTTTGCTGAGGTAGACAACACTGTTGCTGCCCTGAAAGCCTATTGTGCAGTTGCTAAGTCTGACACCGTCTTCTACAAACAAAATATTTCCTGTGCCGCGAAATGTTATCTTGCTGTTTTCAAGGCTGCTTTTTTGCGGATTTGCATAAACCTTATTTTGTTTCACCTCAGATTCTATATCATTAAACGAAGTTAATAATTCCATGATGATTCCTCCTGTTAATTTGTAATTAAGCTATGTGTATATTAGCATATTTTCCCTGTGTTAGGAATAATAAATGTCGATTAATAATATACAAAAAAGTTTCGTGTTGTTATAATCAGAACAATGATATAAATCAAAAATACAGAAAGAGGAATAATAATGGGAGCAAAAATACTGATTGCAGATGATGATATAAGGATTAATGATTTATTGTGTGAAATTTTTCAAATGGAAGGATATGAAACTATATCTGCAAAAAGTGGTACAGAGGTTATAGAATATCTTGAGCGGGGAGAGCTGGTTGAGCTTATTGTTCTTGACGTGATGATGCCGGGATTTGATGGATGGGAGGTACTGGATTATGTGAAGGAACGATTTGATGTGAAAATACTTATGCTTACGGCCCTGACAAGTGAGATGGATGAGGTGAAATCGCTTCAGAAGGGAGCGGATGATTATGTGGCAAAACCATTTAAGAGAGCTGTCCTTTTAGAACGGGCCAGAAGATTGATTACTGAATGGAAGCGGGTACATGAACAGGATTATGTATGTGGAGATTTGCGGCTTTCCCAGGTGGAATGTAAGGTTTATTTCAAAGGCGAGGAGCTTAAGCTTACTGTAAAGGAATATAAGCTTTTATTATTGCTTATGCAGAATTCAAAAATTGTATTATCAAGAGAGTTGATTTTGGAAAAGGTATGGGGAATTGACTACGAGGGAAATGACAGAGTAATTGATACACATATTAAGATGTTGCGTCAGTCTTTAGGTGAGGCCGGTGAATATATCCGTACTGTAAGAGGTGTGGGTTACAGCTTTGATGATGAGGTGATGTAGAAAATGAAGATAAAAGTTAGCTTTCGGAGTAAAGTAATAGGATTATTCCTTATATGTATTATATGCTGCATGCTTATAGTTGCAATATGCTGCCGTTTCTTTCTGCGCCCGTTGTTTGTCAATAATTCAAGAAGAAATATGTTGAACTATGCCAATATTGTAGAGCAGACTATGAAGAATGATGCCGATAATCTGAAAAGTCTGTTGGAGGAGATAGAAACAGATTATTTAATCCATACATCAGTAATTATGACTGATGAGATGGATGAGACTGAAATTGCAGAAGATGGTGTTTCTTCAAGAAAGAATGGAGTTAAACGGGCGAAACGGTGGATTGAGCGCTATAACGAAAATACTGAGAAAAGCGAACCGTATTTTTGCGAAGTTGAAAATTCTAATACTGAAACGGGTATGCTTGTACATATTCGTGTGTCGGAGGATGGCAGTTATATAGTAATGAATAAGTCAATAAAAGGTATAGAGCAGGATATAGACCTGATAACAATTTTTATTATTATTATCGGAATAAGCATTGCTATAGTTGGAACTGTTTCTTTCTGGATACTGCTTAGACCATCGATAAACAGGCTTGAACAGATGACTGTTATAACAGAGAAAATGTCCGAATTGGATTTTGGTGAAAGGATAAAGTGCGAGAGTAGTGACGAATTCGGGACATTGGCATATTCGGTAAACAAACTTTCCGGGGAATTAAGTCAGCGTATTGATGAATTGCGAGATGAAATAGAGAACAGAAAAACATTAATTAGAAATCTTTCGCATGAAATCAAAACACCTATTACAACAATACGGGGGTATGCGGAGAATGCCCAGATTGTGGTAAAGGATAATGATAAGCTTACGAAGTATTGCAATATTATAATAGATGAATGTGATTCTGTGAATGACCTTGTTGCCTGCATGATGGATTTATCCAAGCTGGAAAGTGATGGATATTCTTGCAGGCTTGAAGAAATAGAAACATCAGAATTTGTAGAAAATATGTGCAGAAGATATGTACAGAAGCTGCCGGATATTAAGCTGAAATGGAGTGCAGAAAAAACACATATAATGGCAAATCCTTATTTGCTTGAGCGTGCCATAGGAAATTATTTTGAAAATGCAGTTAAATATGGCGGCCCGGATTGTCGGATAGAAATAAACTTTTATACAAAGGATGACAGGGCTGTATTTGTGGTGGGAAATGATGGACCGATGATTCCTGTCGAAGAACAGGATAAGATATGGAATGCATTTTACAAACAGGATAAGGCAAGAACAAGAAATCGCAGTTATGGAGTCGGACTTCCATTTGTAGAGCAGATTGCAAGGCTTCACCAAGGTGGTGTAGAGGTAGCCAGTAAGGAAGGATGGACGGAGTTCGTTTTATGGATGCCATATCAAAAAATGTAGAAAAATAATAATTTATTACACATAAATTACACAAAACAATAATAATATATATGCTTGGTAGTTTTTATGATTTGGAGTGGTGCAATCCTGCATCAAATCATAAACTGATGGAGTGAGATATGAAAACGAAAAATTTTATAAAAGCGGTAGCGTTTATATGTGTATTTGCAATAGTACTTAGCTATGTCACGAAGATATGCAGGGCAAAGTGGATTAGCGGAACGAGTGCCACATATGTAATTTCCGGTATGTACGATTTGAAGGAAAATACTGTAGATGTGTGTATAATTGGTACAAGTCAGCAGTCATTTGGATTATCGTGTATGAGAATGCTTAATAAGTATGGAATATCAGCGTATAGCTGTGCAACCGGAGACCAGCCTGTTCTTGGTTCGATGTTTTGTATGAAGGAATTGGATAAAAATCAGGATATCGAGGTTGTATTATTTGATCCCGGAATGATGTTTCAGACATTAAGAGAGCATAGGTACAGGACTGTACTTGATTATGCTGAACTGGGAAAAAATAAACTGGAAGCAATAAATATAATGAGCAGGTATAGAAAGAATGTGGATAAATGGTCTTACATTTTTCCTGTAATCGAGTATCACACAAGATGGGAAGAGCTTGGAGAAAAAGATTTTGCATATGAGAAGATGAATTCTGAGGTGTTTCGTGGAAATATGATGTATGGCGTTGTAAGCAGCAAATTGACATACGACAGTTTTATTATTGATAATGAAGAAATTGATGAAACGGTAGAGATGGATCCGGAAGCACTGGAATGTCTTACGGAGATGGTAAGATATTGCAAGGAGAACAATATTGAGCTGATTATGACAAAGTCGCCAAAACCGTCATGGACAAGGTCAATGTCTTATGCCTGCCAGAAATTTGCAGATGAAAATAATATTACTTTTTTAGATTTTAATTATAGTGATTTGTTTGATGCAGTTGGATTTGATGTTAATCATGATTTTGCAAATGCGGACCATATGAATGTAAGGGGGTCCGATAAGTATACAGATTATATATGCGAATATTTGCAGAAAAACTGCAGCCTGAAGTATAGAGAGATAGATGATATGGATATGATGGATGAATATCTGAAGCTTCATGATAAGAAATATTTTCAAAGCTGTGTGGATGTAAGTCAGTTGGCCGATGAATACAACAAGGGAAATTATGAAATGCTTGTAGGTGTAAGTGCGGATATAACTGATAAGCTGGACTTAGATGCAAGGAAGCAGCTGCAGGGCATGGGACTGGATATGGATTATGATGAGCTTAAGACGATGAATTATGCGGCATATATCGATGGCAGCAGATGTGTTGATTATATGTTATCTGATGAGGATTTTGAATATAAGGGAATGCTTTCTGATGGAGAAAACTTTGTCGTATATAGTGATATAAGTGCTGATGCAGATAAATGTTTGATTCAGGTAGCCGATGAGAAAATTAATTTTGAAAAGAAGGGCATTAACATAGTTATTTACGATAAGGAAAGTAAAATGGTAACAGATGCGCTTACATTGTTTTATGATGAAGAATTAGAGAAAG
>JBJEMQ010000211.1:0-8381 GCA_051879755.1 Coprococcus sp.
CAGGGGCAGGTAAGCTGGTGGAACTGGAGGTTATTAATCATTTCATTATAAAAATATGGTGTAAGAGGATTGTTTTCTTCCACAAATAAGGTTATCATAGTCCTGCAAACACATAGGCGTGCCTATGGTGAGTGTGCGAGGCAGGAAACCGAACTGTGGTAGGGGCTGGTTCCTGCTTCTTTGTTTATTAGTAACCTGACTATAATAACAGAAGGTACAGGATAAAACAATCTGACGGATAATACATCAGAATAATTTATACTGTACCTTCTTTTAATTTGCGTGAAAATGGAGAAAAAAGAAGCATAGAAAGTTACGATTCACAGTATGCCAAGATGGAATTTATTGTAGGAGAAGGAACAAGCGAAGTATTGGATACAGATGAACGGTTGGTGATTCTATGAAGTTGGTTGAAAGAGAATATGGGATTGAGATTGAGTTAAGAGAAAATAATATAGCGGTTCTTGTTATAGAGAATGTATGTCGGCGATCGTTATTGATAAATGAACTTTATACCCAACTCCTTGGAAATGACGGCTCGTGGATTTTGGCTGATGCTGGGAAGTCTTATGATATAAAAAAGAAGTGTGATTTGATTTTGAATCCATTTTCATTGGAATTAAATAACAAAAAGATTGTCACCAAATTATATAGCGAGATAAAGGATATAGCAAATGAAGAGTGTTATCAGGATGGGTTGGATTTGCATTCGCATTTTTGCAGTTATATGGAGACCATACTTCAAAAAGTTTCGTATCCAATAAAATATGATGATTCATGGGATGTAAATAAAGTACTAAAAATGTATGATGTTGCACTTGATGATGAAAGCTGTGATTTGTTTGGAAAATTTCTAAATTATTTAAAGCTTATGGACCAGATAGCCGGGATAAAAATTTTTGTTGCCGTCAACATAAAACAATTATTCAGTGAAGAGCAAATTATGGAATTGTATAAACTGGTCTGTTATAGTAAAATATATTTAGTTCTTATTGAATTTAGCGCGGGTGATACGAGATTCCAAGAAGAAAATATCTATATATTGGATAAGGATGATTGTATTATCGTGTATTAAATACTTACGCATATACCAGTATGTATAGGCTCGGCGATAGCTTCAAAACATAATTTGAGGTTTGAGAGCCTTGTAAGTGAAGAATATGCTAAAACTAATGAGTTAGATAACCTTATATGGAAGTTGTTTGAGAGCCTTGTAAGTGAAGAATATGCTAAAACTGACTTTAAATCCCATTATCCAAGTCAACAGTTTGAGAGCCTTGTAAGTGAAGAATATGCTAAAACAAAGAATTAAATAAACTGAAATTAATTCCTGTTTGAGAGCCTTGTAAGTGAAGAATATGCTAAAACGAAGATGATATGTGGAACTTGGTAGCAGGTGTTTGAGAGCCTTGTAAGTGAAGAATATGCTAAAACCCTAAACCTTTTAATTGCTCTCTGTATTCGGTTTGAGAGCCTTGTAAGTGAAGAATATGCTAAAACTATCACATTTATCACTTGCCAAGTGGTGTGGTTTGAGAGCCTTGTAAGTGAAGAATATGCTAAAACCTAACACTACTAACTATGGTAACAGCAGACGTTTGAGAGCCTTGTAAGTGAAGAATATGCTAAAACGATAAAAAATTATCATCAATAGAAGTTATAGTTTGAGAGCCTTGTAAGTGAAGAATATGCTAAAACTGTCTGTAGCTGTCATTCCATAAATTGCATGTTTGAGAGCCTTGTAAGTGAAGAATATGCTAAAACCATAAGAGAAGATAATGATATGATTATGCCGTTTGAGAGCCTTGTAAGTGAAGAATATGCTAAAACTTGTATCAAGTACTGTACCCATAACACTAGGTTTGAGAGCCTTGTAAGTGAAGAATATGCTAAAACAAACACAGCAATCCACCTACTCACAGAAGCGTTTGAGAGCCTTGTAAGTGAAGAATATGCTAAAACTCATGTTCACAATCCGAGGTGAGAAATGGGTTTGAGAGCCTTGTAAGTGAAGAATATGCTAAAACGATAAAGACTGTGTTATACTATATAATACTGTTTGAGAGCCTTGTAAGTGAAGAATATGCTAAAACTACAGCGGGGAATACATTGAATACTTAACGGTTTGAGAGCCTTGTAAGTGAAGAATATGCTAAAACGAAAACAGAAACAATTATAATAAGGAAGTAGTTTGAGAGCCTTGTAAGTGAAGAATATGCTAAAACCTGAAACGAACTATTGATGAATATCTGAGTGTTTGAGAGCCTTGTAAGTGAAGAATATGCTAAAACATAAAGCCGTAGGTTATCAAAGCCTACGGCGTTTGAGAGCCTTGTAAGTGAAGAATATGCTAAAACAATCAAGGCTTTGCGGGCTGTTCATCTAGGGTTTGAGAGCCTTGTAAGTGAAGAATATGCTAAAACTATGCAGCTTCTTCGTACTCACCATTGTTCGTTTGAGAGCCTTGTAAGTGAAGAATATGCTAAAACTAAGATGCAAAGCGGCACTCCAAAGTGACGGTTTGAGAGCCTTGTAAGTGAAGAATATGCTAAAACAATACAAAGCTGAGTTGTAAAATGAAATGGTTTGAGAGCCTTGTAAGTGAAGAATATGCTAAAACAAACGAGATTATCGACGAGTTAAAAGCGACGTTTGAGAGCCTTGTAAGTGAAGAATATGCTAAAACTACTTGCACAACATAGAACCATCATGTTTAGTTTGAGAGCCTTGTAAGTGAAGAATATGCTAAAACGACGTTTAATTCCAGTAGCGAAGTCTATATGTTTGAGAGCCTTGTAAGTGAAGAATATGCTAAAACATGTATATATATAAGGTTGGCAAGCTTGTGCTGATTAACACGGAAGTGTTTGAGCAGTATCTGGAGACCTTCAGAATTGGTATTAAATGGCTACAGCAAAAAAGACACATTTTCGTTATGTAGTGATAACGAGATTCTACACGCCAAAGAATCTTGCGGAAATTTATGGAATGGATTAGAAGAAATTGATTAGTCAGGCAACAATCGCAGGTACGCTGTATCAGATTGGAACCAAGAAGCTAATCAATCGGGTTCGAATCGAGCAGTTCTTAAAAAGCGCCGGAGATTTCACTTATTCCATGGATGATAGAAAAATTAAAACACAGCTTCAATGACAAGGTGTTATGAAGAGAATAAAATATAAGGGGCAGGTAATAGAAGAGGAGGCGACAATACAATGAAAAAGATTCCAACATTATTTGAAAGAGTATTTGAGAATCATCAGAAGGTTGGCATTTTACCAAATGTCACACCTGGGATGGAATGGGTGTTAACAGGAGAAGGAATAGCAATGGAGAAGATGGATGGAAGCTGCTGTGCGATTATAGATGGGATCTTTTATAAGCGCTATGATGCGAAACGAGGTAAGATACCACCAGCAGAAGCAATACCTTGTTGTGAACCGGATGCAATAACCGGACATTGACCTCATTGGGTAAAAGTGAATCTGGATGCTAGAGGGGATATGTGGCATATGGCAGCATATCAGAATTCTAATGGGAAATCGCTCCCAGATGGAACATATGAGGTTATAGGACCACATTTTAGAAATAATCCTCATGGAGTGGAGGTTGATATGCTGGTGAAGCACGGAGACCACATCTTAGAGGATGTACCTAGAAGTTTTGAAGGAATTCGAGATTACTTACAGGAGCATTATTATATGGAGGGGATTGTGTTTTGGAAGGACGGGGAACCAAGATGCAAGATAAAGAGAAGCGATTTTGGATTTAAATGGAATTAATACAAAATAAATACGCAAAGATAATATTTGCGAAAATATTATTAAGAAACATTGATAGTGGCGAAAATCTATTGCTTGACGCACAAATGTAATGAAATATTCGCAAAGATGATATTTGCAAATATATTATTGAATAATGACTGGAGCTGTGATAATATATTTTTGAAAGGCGGTAATGAAGAATGGAAAAATTATCAGCATTAGAAAAGAAATATATTGTTATCGAGGAAAAATTAAAAGAACAGGCCACTTTCTACATGGAAGATGTACAGGCACTGTTCCCGGATATGAAACAGTCATCAATATATTGGAATCTGTCCAAATTAGTAGAGGCCGGATATTTAAAGCGTGTACGAGCAGGAGTATATGCATTTAACGAGTGGAAGGGTAAAACAAAAATCGCTCTTACAGACGATATAAAGAAGGTTCAAGAAATACTTGATGAATCGGGATTTGAATATTTTATATCGGGCTTGGATGTGCTTCAGCGGTTTATGCAGCATGTGCCTGAGCAATATCCGATGATACTGTTCGTAGAAAAGACGGCACATGAAGAGATGGTAAACTATTTGTTAGATGGCGGATTTAATGTTGTTAAACCGTTAGAGATTCGCCAGCAATATGAAGATGCGGTATTGTCCGGTAGTGATAAAAAACAGATAGTTGTATATGACACAGAAAACTTTGATTATGAAACAGATGGGATTGCAACCATTGAAAAAGCATTTGTTGATTTGTATTTTTCAATAACCAGAAATGGATACCCATTGTCCTTGCAAGAATTGGTTCGGGTATATCAGAACTTAGTCAGATTGGGAAATATTGATAAAAAGAAAATGATTACGGTTTCGACGAAAAGAAATCTCCAAAGTGATATACGACTCATTGTGGAAACACCATACATTACAGATGCGGCAATGCAATTTGCAATGATACTACGAAAGGAAGAATAGGATGGATTATACTAAACTATTTCATGATAAAACATCGTTTGAAAGAGAATGCTTGCAACAAAGAATGGAACTCTATGGGTTTAAAAATATGGCGAGAATGGAGCTGTTTTTGTGGGATCTTGAACTGTTTCTTCAAATCCAAAAACGATTGGGAGAGCATATTGTCTTAAAAGGCGGAGCTGCTACACAGTTTTATCTGCCCATAGAGGCGCAAAGAACAAGCGTTGATATAGATATGATTTTCTGTGGAACAGATGAAGCAGTGAAGAATACGCTTGATGATATTACGGCAGAGCTAAAAGAGAATAGCGAGTTCTTCCGATTCGTTGAACATATTCCGAAGAATCCAAAGACGAATTTGCCAATGCATACATATTTTGTAGATGTACCATCTGTTTTATCGAATAAAGAACGTAATGCTGCAGAAGGAACTGTTGATAAGCAGGAGCTTAAAATAGAATTTATTATGGATACAGAGGATTGGGAATTTACAAGAAAAACCGGAGAAAATATTTTTGCGGTTCAAAGCTCTTTTGAATATCAATTGCTTTCTGTGAGTCATTTGTTTGCAGATAAATTTACAACAATAGGATGCAATACTATTGGCGTGCAAAATGAGAGGATGGATGAACAGGTTAAGCAGTTTTATGATGTTGTAATGCTTACCATATACCGACTTGATGAACTGGATATAAATGAAGTTCGTAAGAAGTATCTGAAAAGAGCGGAGAAGGAATGGTATGACAGGAAAGATTCTCCATATGACATTCAAGAAATAATAGCGGATGTAAGGAAACAGTTATATAGGTATTCTATGGTTGATAGCGGAGAGGATGCAGAACTAAAAAAATATATTAATGATTTTAAGGCGCTATATTTAAATAGCAAGGTCGAATTTAATCCTCAGTTTGTAGCCTGTGGAGCTGCATTAGTTCGCTTAATGTATGAAGCAATATTAGAAGGGAAGAATTGGGACTCAGTGAAAAAGGCATTGGCTATTGAGAAAATGCTAGAACTGAACCAGTATGATGGAAAAGAGAAGGGAAATAAGATAAAAGAAATTCGACAAATGCTGGTTCAAGAGTTCGCAAGTTATTCAGCAATTCCTGCAAATATTCTGAAAGGAAAGAATTTGAAGAGAATATTGTGGGCGATAGTGGATAAGGATAATTTGGATGAGATTCGGGATAAAGTATTGTCACTAATAGGGTGATGTAAATCATCAGGTGTAAAAACGCCGATTGTCAGAAACGGAAAGCAAGCGACGGTGGGATATGCACCGGAGGTTTGGAAGGGCTGGAGCTAAATCAAATATGTTTACAGTAGGTAACGGCCGTGGGTCCCTATGGTCAACATATAGGATGTAGTTAATCACATTAGTATTACCTTAGTGAATCGGACAGAATTTAAACATATTTAAACATGTGCGAAGATATTTAACAATTACACGGAGAAAATTCTTGTGTTTGTGAAGATTCCTGATACGGTTGATAAGTTTCAGGAGATAAAGTATAATAATCCTGAAGAATATGAACAGATTCGCTGGGAAGCAGCAGTTAGAAGGGAAGAGAATGACTTCCGTATCAGATTGCAGAATGGCAAAATAAATACAAATGTCAGAACTGTTAAACAACAAGAACACATACAAGGAACAAAGAAATGGAAAGAACGTGTAGCAAGAGAAATTAAACTAAAGGATTCCGCTCCTGATATGTTTTATGGGCATATAGATATACAGGAACTTGTGAGCAGGTATGCAGGAACAGGGCGAATGAGATTATTAATAGTTCATGCACATCCGGTTAAGGAGGAGAATAATGTTACGAAAACCAAAATATCCACCAAAACTCTTAAAAATGTATGAGCTGGGTGAAAAAGGAGAAACAATTAAACTTGTCTTGAAAGATGGAAGGAAAGTAGAATGTAAACTGGATATGATTACTTATGCAAATGACCCGGAAGATGAGGACAAGGACATATTGGTTGCATCTGTAGATTATCCCGGCGATTGGGGAGAACTGCTTACAGAAGATGATATAGTAGAGGTGCTTAATGAAAGCGTTTCAAATAACAGGAGATGAAAACCGAATTTACTTTGAAAACCTGACGAGGAGACCGGTAAGCGAAGAGTTATCAGAAGTCTTGCAGATATTAAAGCACAGGGGATGTAATATAGGCAAAGAACAAGATTTGGTATTATTATATTCATATGAATGTAAGTTAGGTAATCTGGAATTTGATTTGCTATGTTCAGATGAAGAAGCATTTATATATACAGATGATACAAGCAGTATAGATAAAATAATTAAATTATTTGATTAAAATATCACCGACCTTGAAGTAAGGTATGGTGGTATTTTTATACAAAAATAAAGAGAGTGAAAATAAAAATTCTTTTGTTTATGAGTATAGTTTGAGAGTCTTGTAAGTGAAGAATATTGTTGTTCCGCACATTAAATAGTGCTGTTTCCGTTTGAATTTTGAGATGCGTTTCACATTATTTATAGTCTATTTTTTAGATTAATTGTGCCTCTCTCAAATAAAGTGAATGAGACACTTAAGAATTATCCAAGCTCACAGTCATTGATTGCCTGCATAACGATGTCAGTTGTAATGAGGTTAGTTTTGTGGCTGTCACCAATGGGCATACTGGCATTGCAGAACTTATTAATTAAGGGAAAATTTGCACAACCTATTGACTATACCCTTATAATTGGACATAATTTAAGGGAAAGGAAAGGAGGATGAGGGAATGAGATCTTTTAACTACTCTGCTATTAAGAATCAAAAGTGGGATTCTGAGATCCTGGGATATATTGCTGCAATTTATAAAGAAGCCGGTAAGCAGGAACTGTATCTGAAGCAAAGACCGAATGAACTGGAAAAGCTGGTGGAGATTGCAAAGATTCAAAGCACGGAGGCCTCTAATGCGATTGAAGGTATTGTTACAACCAATACCCGTATTAAGCAGCTTGTGGAGGAGAAGACTACACCACGAAATCGCGACGAGCAAGAAATTGCCGGTTATCGCGATGTGTTGAGCATTATTCATGAGAACTTTGATGCTATTCCGTTATCCAGAAACTATATCCTGCAGTTGCACAAGATTATGTACAGCCATATGAATAATCCTCTTGCAGGTCAAACCAAGAATGTCCAGAATTATATTAGCGCTACGTATCCAGATGGACATACTGAAATCTTGTTTACCCCCCTTGCCCCATTTGAAACGCCGGAGGCGCTGGATAGAATCTGTGAAGAGTACAATAAGGTGATTGGCAATATGGAACTTGAACCGTTGATTGCCATTCCAATCTTTATTCACGACTTCCTGTGTATTCATCCGTTTAACGACGGTAATGGACGAATGAGCCGTCTGCTGACTACTCTGTTGCTTTATCGCTGCGGTTTTTATGTCGGTAAGTATATTTCTTTGGAGGCTAAAATAGCAAAGAATAAGGATCTGTACTATGACGCCCTGAACAGAGCGCAGCATGGCTGGCATGAAGGTACAGAAGATGTTGTACCGTTTATAAAGTATCTTCTTAGCACCATTTTAGCTGCGTATAAGGATTTTGGAGATCGATTTGCTATTGTTGAGGAGAAGCTTTCTGCCATTGATATGGTGCGTAAGGCCACACTGAAT
>JBJEMQ010000212.1:0-2089 GCA_051879755.1 Coprococcus sp.
CAAAAGAGAAATTGCCAAGCATTTCAAAGAATGTACCATGACGTGCAGTTTTTCCTACATTTTCAATATCACCTGTTCTTATACATTTCTGACAGGTAGTAACACGTTTTCTTGGTGGTACCTCCTGTCCGGTGAAATATGGCTTAAGAGGTGCCATACCTGAATTAATAAGTAACAGACTGTTATCATTATGAGGAATAAGTGAGAAGCTGTTCATCTTAAGATGTCCTTTGCTTTCCATAAACTCCAAAAACATTTTTCTAAGTTCGTTTACTCCATATTTCTTCACGACATTTGTCCTCCTATCTTCTATCAGCAAGTTCCTTGGTTATATCATCCCAGCTTACGCCACGTTCAACCATAAGAACCATCATGTGATATAAGAAATCTGATATTTCATATTTTAGTTCATCCGAATCAGGATTCTTAGCGGCTATAACAATCTCTGTAGCCTCTTCGCCCACCTTTTTCAGAATCTTATCTATACCTTTATCGAACAGATAATTGGTGTATGAACCCTCCTTAGGGTTATCCTTTCTGTCTACAATTATATTGTATTCCTCTTCAAATACCTTGAGAGGATTTGTTTCATCATATTCTTTCTTGACAAGGTTTGTAAAGAAGCAGCTTTTAGCTCCCGTATGACATGCAGCACCAATCTGTGAAACCTTTGCAAGAAGAGTATCCTTGTCGCAGTCTAAAGATAAGCTCTTTAAAAACTGAAAGTGACCGGATGTTTCGCCCTTTACCCACAATTCCTGACGACTTCTGCTCCAGTATGTCATTCTGCCTGTTTTAATAGTGTTTTCAAAGGCTTCTTTATTCATGTAAGCCATCATAAGAACCTCACCTGTTTTATAGTGCTGCACTATACAAGGTATAAGTCCATCTGCATTAAGCTTAAATTCATCAAAACTTAAACTGCTCTCAAATGTATTCATCAAAAGATTTTCCTTAACACAGCACTGTTTCATCTCCATTATATCCATCTGTGACAGATTATAAAGAGAGATTGATTCAGCATTTGTTTCCTTAAGCATATCTGCAACAGACTTTCCATCAGTTGCATATGTAGATACAATTATAGGAAGGGCTACCTGATTTCTGATTTCTTTTACTATATTGATATAATCAGGCACCTGATTGTTATGAAGAAGCAGTAACTCACCTGCTCCAAGCTCTTTAAGTTTTGCTGCGTATTCTACAGGATTGCTACATTCACCTAAATCAATAGTAACAATTATTCTTTCAGAACCAAATCTGTCAGCAGCTTCTGTAACAAGTTCCGGCGTATTAAGAGCCGCCGACTTCATACAAACTTTTGAAGCTCCGGCATAAAGCATCTTCTTTATATCTTCGAGTCTTCTTACTCCACCGCAGGCTATAAGAGGAATATCTACGTTTTTGCATATTTCCTTGATAGCGGCTATATCTGCCTCTCTTCCTTCCTTTGTCGCCTTACTGTCAAAGAAAGCTATTTCGTCAGCTCCGGCATCATTATAAAACTTTGCCATCTCAAGAGCATTTTCAAGATCAAGACATGGTATAATCTTTTTGTATATCATAGTAAACCTCCTTAAAGTGAACCTTTAGTAGATAACACTCTTCCATTTAATCTTTCATCAATAGAGGTCGCTTCATCAAGCGCCTTTGCAAATGCTTTAAATGCCGCCTCTATAATATGATGATCATTTGAACCTGAGAATTGCTTAAGGTTCAGATTCATTTTCGCGCCGTATGAAACTGCGTAAAAAAACTCTTTGACCATTTGTGTATCAAAGTATCCCACTCTTTCTGTTGTGAGATTTAAATCATATACCAAATAAGGTCTTCCTGATAAATCAATGGCACACATAACAAGTGTCTCGTCCATAGGAAGAAAGAAATTACCGAATCTCTTAATGGATTTTTTATCACCCAGCGCACCCTTGATAGCTTTGCCAAGTACTATACCTGTATCCTCAATAGTATGATGTGAATCTACAAACAAATCACCTTTCACACTAAGATTAAGGTCAAAGAATCCGTGCTTTGCAAAACTTGTAAGCATATGGTCAAAAAAACCTATACCTGTATCAATTTTTGCATT
>JBJEMQ010000213.1:0-8350 GCA_051879755.1 Coprococcus sp.
TTATCTTTTTTCGACCTTGGCTGAACCAGCGCAACATCATCAGAAATTAACTTGATGATTGCTACCTTCATGTTATTGCTGAAGGAAGGGGTGTAGTATATTAGCTCATTATGTTTAATTTTTGATACATCTATCATCTGATTTATCCTCCATATGAATTCCAAAATTCTGAACCATCAACCCATTGTCTGCCATTCCAATAGTGATGCCCTAGTGGTTGTGTGTACTCTTTTCCACCCCAAATGTATTTAGTCGCAACAGTTATCTTGCAATCAAGACCATTATTCTTGCAATCCTTTAGGACGGACACACATTTTACATCTTTAGCCGGGATTTCCACGATGTCATATAATGCCGCAACGTCATCATATGCAAATACCTGACTGTTAATAGGCGGTGTTCCATTCAAAAGTAAAACGTCTATTTGCTTATCATCCATAGATAGGACGATGTAATGCTTCACTTTGTTTTCAATTCTCAACCACTGCTTATCCAGAGAAAGAGATTCAGTCACTTCCTCATTCGGTACAACATCCTTCCGTATGTACTGCCCGGGTTCTATCTTCATTTCCATTTTCTTTTCCTTTCGTCATAGGATAAATTTTCTGCCACATTTCGGGCAGAATTTCGCATTAACCAGATTAAATCTAAATTTTACAGGCGGTTTGCTTGAATCATAAAGAGGGCAACCACATTCAGAACAGTGCATTGTAACTATTCTTCTGGGAGATTTGTAAATCTTTTTAAGTGCTTCATTATCTTTCATCGGCTCATTTAATTTGTCTGCGTAAATCTTGAGGTAATCAGAATATTTAATCCAGCGAATCCAACCATCACAGTTAGCGCAGTAAATCCCTATTCGTTTCCCGCTTGGTTTAGCGTAGTATTCATTGCTTTGGCATTGTGTACAGGTCATTTGATTCCTCCATTTTTGATGAATTTTTTACTCATTTATTTCACTCTCAGAAAAAATTTTTGATGTTCCGAAACAGTTTCACTTTAGCAAACTAAAGTGTCAAAGTGTCGTAGCATATTTTTTATTCCGAATCAAAACATTTTTATGCAAACCATCAACAACTGAGGGCTTGCATATTGCTCCGAAAATCTCCGAAATAGTTTAAATTGACTGTATTTGCAAAGTTTCGATGTGAATTTTTGCAAAATATATTAAGTAAACCAATATAAATGAAATGGCAACATAACAACTCATACATTAAGTTTGATTGATATGCTCCGTCATTTATAATGATTTACCTGTCACATTGACCTATCCATTATCATGATTGCATGAAATAAAATCTTATGTTAATGGATATGGCAATGTCACTACACATAATAAGTCAATAATTTTATACTTTGACTAGTGTAGTGAAATGATTAAGACTTGTAATGATATGTACCTTATATCTCTGTCTTAAATAGTTGACTGGTTTATGATAAGTAAACCAATATGTAGCCATAGGCGGAATATGGGTTTACGCTTTAATACTATACTCGGTATGTACGATTCTTAATTTAATACATTACAATTGAGTATAGTATTAAACATACATATTAAGACTATTCTTAATCCTTAGTCAATACTATACTTACTTGTATTTTCGTAAGAATCTTATATAGGTATAGTATTCATTCGCCCTATTGGTATTTCATATCCAACCACAAATTATTAAACCAATAGGGCAAATGAGCTATTCTATTGTTAAGTTAAATGTGTAACGATTCTGAAAATACATCAATTAGATTGTGAATAGTCTTAGGATTAGTGCATAATCCTATTTTCCCTCTATGGTTTCATTTCCGGCAAAACTGAAGGAAAATAGGTTTATGCGATGAATCGAATTGATGTTACAGATATAGAATAGAAGGTTTTCAATTTTCTTATTCTTCAATATCCATAGTATTTCAAACTTATGTCAATCATAAATCGCATAATTGCAATATAACCCGGCGATTATATAACTATTTGCGTTTTTAATTTTGTTCGCAAAATGTCGAGTCATTTTTACATACGTTTTCGGTTAAATAATTTGTATTTCTCTATGTATAACGATTATATGGCATGATTATGTGGCTAAAAATTCTATAATTACCGTTTTTATATAAAAATTTAGCGTTCGCAAAATGTCGAGCGACTATTCCGTGCAGAATTTACCTAGCACCTTAACCTGGCTATAACTGCTTCCATTATAAAGGATATGAGGATTGATAAATATCCTGGCTGACCCTCTATCCAGACCATCATATACAAAAGCACAAAATCTTTCCTGTTTGGTTTTGACTTCAAATGTTAATGACTTGTAGATTTTTAGCAATCTGCTGAGTTGAGATATATCGTAATCAATGGCATGACAGAATTCAGCTAATGACATAAATTCAATATTTTCGAGATTTTGCTCAAGTGGATTCTTGCAGAGTACATTGTATTCAAGATTTATATAAGGTAGCATTTTGAAAATATAACCTAGGCTCTCCGGTGTATACACCCTTGAGCCAACAGGGACAAGCATCCACACGGCTTCAACCACTTCTCCGGTTGAGCGTTGTACTGCTTTTGTATCTCCCGAATTATCAATTAAATATTCGTAGCCTTTTACTTTTTCCAAATTATATCCTTTCCCACATGGTTCATCTATTACGTTAATATTGCTCATTCTGCTTTAATCTCACCTTTGACAGTTTCCACAGATTCACGCCGGATGCAATCAAGAGGGATTTCTTTCCCTTGCATATATGCCGAATAACCTTTTTTATTTAAGAGCATATAGTAATGATTATGCTCATCAGGTGGGTAATCAGGATGGGGGATTTTGAACAGTTCCTCACTATTTAATTCTCTAATTTTCTTTACCATTTTCATATACTCCCTCTTTGTTGATTTGTTTTTCCTTAATTTGTCGAGCGTGTCATGTTCCTCCCCAGAGAATGTAGGTAGGAGGTTAGATGGACGGTTATTTTCTGGCCGCCCGTCAATGTGATGCACATTGTCACAATTCCGGTTGTTTGGAAGAACCCCAGCCTCCATCGCAAGTCTATGTACCAGTTTAGGAACTCTTTTACCATTTTTTGTTAATGAAACCTGATAATAAGGTTTACCATTATTACTTTTTTCAGTAGTATTTGGGTATGGTGTCAATATTATTCTTCTGTCAAAATTAACAATTTCGCCGGTATCATTATTCATCGCATATTGATAGTCATATCCGCCAATCAGGGTATATGTACCCAACTTGATGTCGTTAAATGCCCCCATGGGGATATTATTATCCTCCATGTATTTCAGCAGACTATCTATATTGATACGGTATTTATATTTGCTGGTTGGAACTAAGTAATAGTCCACATAGCCATCTTTGCAAAATTTGATTAAAGTAGGTGCTTTGATGCCGGTTAAGTTCCGACACTCTTTTGTTGTTTTGTATTCGCTCATTTGTAATCTCCGTTGTAGTATTATTATGATTTGTCTGTTAGTTTTTCACATTGCCATTTATCGATGTATTCTCTGAGCAATGGCACATTTGCAAAAACAAAATTGTTCATGCCTGTTTTTCTATTTTTTACCATTTCAACCAGGGGGAAACCTTTTGTCATCAGATAGCCAGCGAGGTTCTGACTATAGACAGTAAATAAGTTTTTTTCCATAAATCTTCATTCCTTTGTTGTTTGTTAAAATCAATATCTGGACAAGTATTCTTCAATTCGTGTCAATGTAGATGCTGATAAATCCATAGTTCCTCTATGCCAGGCATAATATGCCGATGCAGAGATGTTGACCTTGCGGCAAAATGCTGTTACCGGGATGCCTAATTCTGTAATCATTTGCTTACATCTATTCTGAAGGCTCATGCTGCTCATCCTTTCATATAAATATATTTATAGGTGTGAATAAAAAATAAATGAGAGAGAAGGTATATATTCCCTCCATAAAGTAAAAAGTGGCTTTTTTGAAAATGCTCCTAACTCGATTTTAGCCCTCAATTCTTGGGTAGTTTTAGGGGGGTATAAGATTTCAAAGCAACTTTTGTTCTGTCGACACCTCAGAAGTAACCCATCTCTTGAACTGCTTCGCAGAGGGAAGTTTGGAGGACATGATGAGGGAGTATAGGCCGGATTCGTTGATTAACACGACATTGCGGTTCTGACCTGCAATCGCGATTTGCGATGTCAGCTTATCTTCACTGTCTACGTGTTTTTGAATTGCATCAGCGGTATTGCTATATCCCAGCCGTTCCGCCACATCCTTACCAACGAACCAGGGCTGGATGCGTTTTATCCGCTTATTACTGTTCCCTCTTATATATCCTCATTCATTTAACGGAAACAAATAATATTAAAAGTCCCGTATTTTCAGGCATTTTCAGCCTTCACTTTGATTAACTTTTTTAACTGAACCGTGATTCGTACGATTTGACATTCTTCTTGCTTTTTTATTTATGAAGTGAAGTAATTATATATGAGCCGGTATATATCCTCATCAATAAACGAAAAACAACAATAATGAAAACCCTTTATATTATAGGGCTTTTCGGCATCATACCTTCTTAACTTTTTTAACCTGAACCGTGATTCTTACGTTCTCTGTATCTTCTCGCCCTCTCACGTGCTGCGGCTTTATCGGCTTCCTTTTGGCAAAGAGGACATCTGTATTGGTTGTTTGTACTCTTGTGAAATTCTTCGCCGCAATCGATACAGAAAACATAATCATAATCTTTTTTCCGATACCCGATGCAATCTTCACAGAATCTTCTATTACGCTGCTTGCTATTCTCGACAACCTTTCCACATCTTGCACATTTTATATAATCGTCATTCCGCCAACAATCAAGATAAGTGTTTATCATTGCGGCGTATAATTGTCCTTCGCTTTTACGATAATCGTTTTCACTTTTCCCGATTTTTTTGAGCCACAACTTAAAATCATAAGCGACATATTCTTCTCTTTCTTTATTTGACATTTCAAGCCAACAAGAGCGTTCACTTTCCGATTCCATATAAATGTTTATATCAGGAAAATCACACTCATACTTGACAACATAATTCCAACATCGTTTAATAAATGCTTTTTGAGTTATGTTCATTTTTTAGAAATGTAATCCACATAGCATTTCCGGCCAAACATTTTGTTCCTTCGCTCAAACGGGCAATACCGTTCATACTCACAATCTTTGCAAGTGTTCCGATATGGTATATTATTTATATCAAATGGCATAGTAATTCCGGTTCCACTTTCTTTGATGTTTAAATATGGTACGATTGCCGGGGCAAATAGGCCAGCTCATCAATCTGTCGTTGACATTCTGCCGCATAGTTCGGAAATGCTTCTGCTATCTTTTCCAATACAGCCCGTTTGAATTCTGGGTAAACGTCATACTTTCCGACTCGTCCATCCATTAGCCTGAGTGCATCATCGTACCGTACAAGGCGGTGGCGGATGTAGTTGACTACCCATCGATTTAGGGTAGAGTCATCAACTCCTCCTACGGTCACTTCGTAATCTAGCCATTCATTGCGGAGGCTTGCATTAAACGCATACCATTCGTTCTTTGCCTTAATTGTTCTTTTGATTAGATTTTTTTCCGGTACAATCAGAACTGACAAGGATGCAATCACTTTTTCCATTTCATCGGCAAGTTTCTTTTGCTTTGTTTGTTTTGCCTTTCCTGCTGCTTCTTTCCGTTTTGCCGCTTTTTCCATCGCTTCGATGAATTCAGGCGTTTCCATAATTTCAATTACATCATTTTTCCGCCACAGCTTCATGGGAGCGGCATTTTTGTAATGCGGGTTATCTTTTAGCGTTGGTTCAGGCAGGAATTTATCAATCATCGATTTTGTCCAACCCATTCCGATGATGGTTGACTGAGTAATCATTTCTTCTTTTTGCTTTTCGTTCATTTGTTTTTTCTCCTTAAAAAATAGAATTTGTTATTTAGATAATAAAAAAGGGCCATGCAAAAAGGACATAGAGCAACCATTTGTTAGTAAATGATTTACCAAACAATAGGTTTTTTTATTAGCCAATATCGGCTACAACTCTACGTCCAATCAGCACAGCCTTAAAATGTAAGGAAATCGCTCCGCATATTGCGGTTAGATTGAACTATTAAATTTTTGTAATTATATCACAAAATTTCCGATTTGTCAATTGCCGATGACACAGTTTTTCCGTCTTTATTTCTTTCCCAGAATATCCTGGATTTTAATTAGCTCGTTGCTCACACGAGTAAGTAAAATCACAGAATAGATAATGCAAATCTCGTAGAAGATTCTGGGACTATCTCCTAGTCCGGTTGCCAAGTGAATGAAAAGTGTTACCACCATAATAAGTACGATGGAAATAAATGATGATACTATAGCATCGATAAACTTATAGATTTTTTTGTTCATTTTGTGTTTTTCCTTTCAAAAGTAATTTCCGTAATTTTATTATTTTTTCAGAATTTCTTCCTCCAGCACCCAGAGCATACCAGTTTTAGGGCTGAAACTGTCATATTCCCTTTGGAAATAGCCAGTAGTGCCAGCGCATGGAACACGATATGTCACAGTTTCCAGGCGCTTGCCGGGAATACAGATGAGGCAACGTGCATTTTTTGGCGGCAAATTTTTGTCCCGTGACCTCATATTGATGCAGTTCCAAAAGACGGTAGTAATCCTGCTTATGCCAATGGCTTCCATATTTTCCCCCTTCCTGCCCGTTTTGCCGGTAGCACAGCATTTTTTCCTGTGATTAAGCCATATATACCAATTCGCCAATTTCGGCAAATTTGATAACTTCGGAAAAGCATGATTCCAAAAAGTGCTGCATATCTTCCATTTGCTTCTGGATGTTTCCGCCACGTCTCCATCCGGGCAATACTTTTATTTTGCCGTTTTGGGTTACAAACCGTGTACCCAACTGATTTTGGCAGTCGCAATAGTTATTTTGGGAGATAGCGCTGCTCCCATCTGAAATAAAGATTGCTGCGTGTTTACCGTCTGACATTTCAACGGAATAGAAACAATCGCTAATCGGTCTCAGCCCATCGCATTTGATTTTCTTCGTAGTGATAATCATCGAAAAATCCTCCTCAAAAATTATGTTTTCTCCGGTTTCTTCGTTATAAATCGAATAAATAATATCTTTGTCTGTGCATTCTCGGATGAATTTGATTGCTGCTAGTGCTGAAGGACAAGCAACCATTTCATCGGCATCGGCAAGCACGATGTAATCATATTTCATTTGATTCCACCTTTTTTATCGTGGTTTTACATACTCTGCAATGTACATATGGCTTCTGATTTTTTCTCCGTTGTCGCTGGTTAATTGCCAAATATCGGAAAGATACACGCCGATATTATAAAAGCCCTTGTATGCGTTGTATGCGTAAATGGTCAACCAGATGTCAAGGGTGCCGGAGCCTTCGTGGAAATTGTCGTGTGCCCTGCGATTTCTGGAAATTTCAGCCTCCGCCTTCAGAATCTCGAAATCGTTCCAATCCCCGCTTGCTACACGTGCCGCCATCTGGGCATAATCTTTCAGGGATTCATAGGATTCATTTTCTTTCATATATGCCATGATTTTTTTCACGTGCGGAGCTTCTGCCACGGTGATATATTTCTTTGCCTCGGCGGTAAATTTAACTTTCATTGTGTTTCCTTTCTCCCCGTGTTCCCGATAGGTCAGGATTGAAGTCAAGCCGCCGAAATCAAGTTGAGCAGCATATCGAGTTCATCACCATCGCAAATCAATGTGTAAACCATTGGCGGTTGCCCAGCGCCGAATGTAAAGATGAGCAAACTATCAGCACCCGAAACATCCAATTCCAGCTGCACCGTGATTTCTGTTGGCTGGACATGGCATCTGGCACAAAAATCTTCAATGGCAAAGCAAATGACTTCTGCTGGAAGTCGGCAATCAATCAAGTCAAAGCGGGGATTCCCATAGAGGGGTTCACAACCCAGGAATCGAGCATGGCGGAGGTCAACCCAGTATTTGGGAGCTTCCTGGTCAAAAAGTAATGTCATCGTTGTTTCCTCCTTGATTTTGGAGGGAAGGCAAGCTATAATGAACTTGCCCTCCCCGGTGTGGTGTGGGTAGGCTCTTTGCATCTAAGTCTTGGCGGGCTGATGCAAGGGGCTTTTCTTATGCGCTGATGGGCTGAACCTGGGATGCTCCAAAGTAGGACATCTTGCGGGTGCCGCTTTTGGTGGCGGGGTCTGCGATGACTGCCTGATATAAAGCCTTGCTTTCGTGGATGACCTCATAGCCCAGCTGCTTCCAGCCGTACCAGGTGTGGGTTTCCTCGGTGATATTGGCGGCTTCTTTGGCGCTGTTGTGGGATTTGGCGTTTGCCCATGCCATTCTAAGAGCTTC
>JBJEMQ010000214.1:0-2082 GCA_051879755.1 Coprococcus sp.
CTATATTAACCAGTCTGCCATTTGCAAAACAAATGGTAGCATATATATTATGTGCCGGTTTTAAGCCACTTTCAAAAGAAGAGTATGAGCTTATAAACAGCAAAATAAGCTATAGCAGCAATTCAGATATTGTTTATGATATATCCTTAAGCAGATATGAAGGAATTATATATTTTCCGGTTGTTGTTGTTCGTAACGGAAGGATGCTGTTTTTATATACAGACAAATTTAAGAAGAAATATTCTAATGTTGACAGCTTAAAAAAAGAAATAGCAAAATCCTTCGAAAATCAGAAAAAGCCATATGTTATAATCGTAACAACCGGAATAGAAGAATTTATCAAAAAAGCGAATGCCATTAAAGCACCTGATGAAGAATTTATCTTAAAAGATAACAAGATTAGAGAGACACTATTTGAACTGGGAGTTTAAAATGCAGGAAATAATTGTAGCAGATAATGAAGCCGGGCAAAGACTGACAAAGCTGTTGATGAAGTATCTGGACAAAGCACCTTCAAGTTTTGTATATAAGATGCTGCGCAAAAAGAATATAAAATTGAATGGTATAAAAGCTAAAGGTGATGAAATGCTCACAAATGGAGATATAGTGCAGTTATATCTTTCGGACGAGACAATAGCAGGTTTCAGAAGTAATTTGCCTAAAAATCCAATATCATCTCCAAATAAGGATAATATTGAACTTAAGGTTATATATGAGGATGAAAATATTCTTATTGCAGATAAACCTGCCGGAGTTCTGTCACAAAAAGCTTTAGCGGATGATTATTCAATAAATGAGGCATTTATTGATTATATGTTAAAAAAAGGATGTATAACACCAGAACAGCTAAAAACCTTTAAGCCATCAATATGCAACAGATTAGACCGTAATACTTCAGGTCTGATTATTTGCGGAAAATCACTGACAGGCAGTCAGAATATGAATAATATAATAAAAAGCAGACTTGTAGACAAATATTACGTTACTATTGTATATGGCGAAATGAAAGAAACTATAGACAGTATCTGCTATCATGTAAAGGATGGAACTAAAGTACATATATATAATAATGAGCCTGATGATAAAAGGGCTTCAAAGATACACACCGTATTTGAGCCTGTAAAAGCAGGAAACGGATTTACACTTGTAAGAGTAAAGCTTATTACGGGAAAGACACATCAAATACGTGCACAGGCATCCCATAATGGATATCCAATAATTGGAGAACGCAAATATAAAGATGATATAACGTCTGTGGATTTTTATAAAAAATACAGACTAAAATATCATTTGCTGCATTGTGAAAGCTTAAGCTTTCATGATATTCAGGGTCCACTTGACTATCTGAATAATAAAAAGTTTGTATGTGACAGACCAAAGCTGTTTAATGAAATAGAAAAGGATATATTCGGATAAATGGCAACATGGAATTCAAGAGGTCTGAGAGGTTCTACCCTTGAAGATATGATTAATTATACAAATGAATATTATAGAGAAAAGAAGCTTGCTCTTGTTCAGAAAATTCCGACACCGATTACGCCTGTTAAGATGGATAAAAACAGCAGTCAGATAACTCTTGCATATTTTGAGAAAGACTCAACAGTAGATTATATAGGTACGGTACAGGGGATTCCTATCTGTTTTGATGCAAAAGAATGCGCCAGGGATACATTTTCCATGCAGAATATTCATGAGCATCAATATAATTTTATGCATGAGTTTGAAGAACAGCAGGGCATAAGCTTTCTAATAATATATTTTACAGACAGAAACAGTTTTTATTATATGAGATTTTCGGAGTTGAAAAAATATGTGGACAGAATGAAAGAAGGACATCCACACAATTTTAAGTACGACGAATTGGACAGCAGATATTTCCTTACAGGGAAGAATGGGGCGTTGGTACATTATCTGGAAGGAATACAGCTTGATTTATCTGAAAGATAATAGAAAAGATTTTGCTTATGTGTAGATGCAAAATGATAAATTATATTAATATATATATTGACAAAGATAAAATGCTCACATATAATTACCACGTTGTTTGAGTAACAAATTATCTAATTAGCACTTTAAACAGAT
>JBJEMQ010000215.1:0-8304 GCA_051879755.1 Coprococcus sp.
TACCACCTGAACATCCTTTGTAATCCAGTTTACATTATCAGCTCCTTCTTCATGACCAATATTCTCTATTGTAACCTCTTCTTCCATTGAATTCATTTCATCGTCATACAAATAATCAGGATTTCCTACCGATATTGAATGGTCGGTAACAAATACCTTCCTGATAATCTGACTTGCTGCATATACTCCTATGGAACTTACACATATGATTGCCACTATTGCCGCAGCTGCTCTTAGCACCTTAAACGTCTTACTGCTCTTCCTGTGTCCTATACTGCCAAGTATCTTTTCATTTAATTCCTTATCCGGCTCAAAATCCGGTTTCAGGGCATTTTCAAGTAAAATATCCATATCATCTTTCATCATTTATCAATCGCTCCTTTAATCTGACCTTAGCTTGATGCAGTCTGCTTTTTACTGTTCCCGTTGGTATCTTTAGTGCCACTGCTATTTCATCCATCGACATGTTCTCCATATAATACATAAGAATAACCATTCTCATTTTATCCGGAAGACCATCTACCAGTTTTCGCACCCTGCATATTTCATCATGCTGCAGAACCTGCTCTTCTACTGTCTCCTCAGCTTCCACAAACCTTTCCTGATTGCCATCTTCAAAATATGTAATGTTTGCTTTTTTCTTTCTCCATAGATATTTTCTCTTTTGGTTATTCCAAAGATTTGCTGCTATTGAAATAAAATATGATTTTGGATTATTAGTATCATCTACATCATCCTTTTCAATAACAACTAAAAATGTCTGCTGATATAAATCATCAGCATCATTCCTATTCCTTGTAAGATAAACACAAAAAGAGTAAATATCTTTTCCATATTCCTCTATGTACTTTTCTACAGTATTTAAGTTCATATCTTTCTCCATATCTGACGTCATTCAGGAGCTTTAATATTGCCCTTCTCTTATATATTTTCATATATAAAACAAAAGTTCATTTTTTTCCATACTTTTTTATCTTTTATTTTAAGTATATATTACAAACATATACTTTCACAGGTGTATTTTTAAGAAACATATGCCGCAAGGCGCACTGCAAAAACCGCAGGACAACTTTGCCCTGCGGTTTGTTTGAGTGTTTATTATATTATTCTTTATTCTTCTTGTGCAAATGACGGCGTCTGTAATATGTTACTAACGCTCCCAAAAACGAAATCATAAAAAGTGACATTGCAGGTATCAGCGGCATATTGTCACCAGTTTTTACCTCCGTATCCCTGTTTATGCTGTCTGTTTCTGCGTCTGTCTTTGTTTCGGTTTCCGTTTCAGCTTCTGTTTCGGTCTCCGCTTCGGTTTCTGTCACCGTTTCAGTTTCTGTTTCGGTCTCCGCTTCGGTTTCTGTCACCGTTTCAGTTTCTGTTTCGGTTTCGGCCTTCTCTTTATTAGTAATTGTAACAGAAGCTGTCAGATTTAACTCGCTCAATGTTATTGAAGCTCTATCTACAACCACTTCATATGGAAAGCCTGATGTGTCCTTTAGCGGTATACCATTTTCATCAACCTCCGTCACATAAAGAACAATGGATTCTCCTTCTTTTACCATTAACTGTACCGTTTGTGTTGCCTCCGAACCACCGGCTAAATGAATCTCTACGATATTATTCTCAACCATATCTGACAAAGTCGTATAACCTGCATCAGCGAAGATACCGGCTCTGAATACCTTATCACTGTTAACAGGCTCACCATTTTCATCAATCAGCTTCTTTGTTATTGAAATAACAGCAGTCTGGGTTCTATAAGCAGTATCTTCAATAAGCAATATACCATTCTCATCCATGGTTGTTGTCGTATTATTTTTGTCAACCTCGCCATTCTCATCCAACATAAAAACAGTATCTGTAGTTGTCTTATACCCCTCAGGTGCTACTGTCTCCCTTAGAGTATATATTTCTCCTGTCTTTAAACCATTAACTTCATGTGCTTCCTTTGTGGATGTCCATTCCTCAATCACATCATCATTCTTATCCAGAATCTGAATATGAGCACCCTCCAGTTTCTTTCCATCTGCAATATCCACCTTGCTGATTTTCACTGAAGTCATCTCATTTTCTATCTGATAAATACCGGTATCCTGATTCTGAGTAAGTTCTGTAATTATCCTGCCATCTCTTGTAACCGAGAAAATTATATCCTCTATCTTCCTGTAGCCATCCGGTGCTGCTGTCTCACGAAGTATATATTCATTTCCAGCCTCAAGCCATGTGCCAAAATCAAACGTTTCATTTTTTGCCGATGTCCATTCAGCACCATCAACTTTCGTATAACTTCCGGATATTTCTTTCATAAATACTTCCAGCTTAGCACCTTCAAGTTCCCTGCCATCAGCCAAATCAACCTTATTTACTTCAAAGTGCAACGGCTCATCTGTCATAGTTACAACATCCGTATTCTGCTCTAATCCCTGAATGTAAACTATTCCATCTGCTCCTATCCGGAATGATATGGAATCTGCAACTGCATAACCAACCGGAGCACTAATTTCCATCAGTACATAAGAAGAGCCATATTCCAACTTATCTTTCAGTTCATATGCCTCCGAAGTGGTTGTCCACGTCGCAACTGCTTCCGCACCTTCTTTTGCAATCAGAGCATCATCTACTGTAGTAACATCAGATGCCTTATATATAGCCATAACTGCCCCCGGAATTTCTTCTGTACCCGCTGCCGCCACTTTACTGAACGTAACATCTTTTTTACGTTTCTTATTTGTAAATATAACTGCCGCATTTTGTCCGGATGCAAGCAATCCACTGATACCATTATTAATCATAGGTACATCAACGCCATTGACCTGTACCGAGGTATCATAATCTGTATATACCGACTCTTCTATAACATAGTTGGTTCCGACTTCCAGCCCTTCTATTGTGACTGTCATTCCATTGCTAAGTATTATAGTATTATCACCGGCATAGACAGTTTTCGCACTTCCGGTTGGAATTTCAGCTTCAGATAATTCCTGACCATTCTTATGATACTTAACTTTATAATTTTCAATATTTCCCAGTGTAGTCAGATTCAGATTAAATGTAAAATATTCATCAGTCTTTCCACCTATAGCATTCTTACTTACTGTAATACTACCGACCTCAGCATTTGTAAACTCTGCTGTATATACATCTTCACTTACCGGTATGTAGTCTGTCTCGCCATCTTTTTTCACACGTGTAATGACAGTCTTTTCTCCCTCCTGCTCAGTACTGTCTACTACTTCAAACTGTACTAAGTATTTCGTGTCATCATATCTTATGCCGTCAGAAATATTTTGATGACTCGCTGCTTCTTCCGGTATAACCTCACTAATGCTATATTCATATATACCATTTTCAGTGAACTTAAGTGTTCCCAGTGATACTGATGTACTTCCGGCTACCTTAATCTGTCCGTCAGCATCCAACTCGCTGAATGTGTCGTCAAGTGACTGTGCATTTTCATTTTCGGCTGTCAGCTTAAACACAAATCCATCTTCAGGAAAACTTCCCGAAAAATTCTTCTTAACTTTAAGTTCCGTGCTTACTTCACTCGGATAGGCATTCTTCACTGTGACAGCCGGAGTTGCTGTACCTACCTTAACTTCAATTGATTCTGAAGTTTCAGTTCTTACAGGTGTTTCATTCACAATATATGACACAATAAAATTGTCACCTGATTCTTTTGTCTCACTAATTACATACTGTCCATACGGAATACCAACCAGTGTTACTGTCTCATCAGCACTTATACCAAAGCTTATTGTATCTCCTGCTCCTTCAACATCAAGGGTTACGCTGTCACCATTATCTTTATTTGCTATCACCCCACTCAGATTTGTTCCCTGACCGCATATGGAAATCGTATATGTCACATCGGAAGGTGCCGTAGTTCCTATGACAGACTTCGTTATGGAAAGGCTTCCTGTTTTCTTTTTATTATAAATAGATTTCTCACAATATGACTTATTTACAAGCACTCCATCAGTCTGCCATTCGTTAATCATATCCTGTGACGCAGTCTGGGTAAATACAAACAAATAGCTAGTATCATCACCCACATAATCTTCCGGTGCTTTTGTCTCTCTAAGCAGATAAACCTGATCAAACATCATACTTGTACCGGAAAAGCTTGCTTTTCCTTCACTATCAGTTGTTCTGGTAAAAGCATTTCCATCATTCTGCCATGTCACCGTTCCATCATCAGCTGTTACTTTCTTCACAGGCTGCAAGTTGAATTCAGCACCCTTTAATGGTAAGTCTACATTATCAGCATCCTTCTTATAAACTACCATCTGTGGGCTTTCTGCTGATGCTGTTGCAGCGGCAGAATATACCAGTGTTTTCTCCACACCGGAAATCTCTGTAGTCTGAGTTGCTCCCCAACGAACCTTATTGCTGATTTTTATCTGTGTACCTGATACAGCATTGACCTTTGTCTCATACTCAATCTTCAATGGCTGATTATCAGGGATTGTAAATCTCCATGTCACAACACCATCATTTCCACTGTCGTAAGAAATATTCCACTGATTGTCACCATTACCTTTATCCAGTACCTCTCCTGTCATGGTATTTATAACCTTTACAGTATCTGTCAAAAGTTCAAGAGGAGCTGCCAAATCATCATACAAGACAAGCTTACCTGCATCTGCTCCCCAGTTAATTGCATTTTCATTTAAACAAATCTGGAAAGAATATCTGCCTTCATCAGACGGTATTGTTGATACAAGCTGCTTATCTATTGATTCCATGCTTATCACCTTGCTGTTCTGAGCCTGATATTCATGGTCATTATAAGTAAGCACTGCTTTGTTCTCATATGTCTTTGTGCCCTTTACAAGCAACTCTGGGTCAGCAATTTTTGTGACAATTGAAAATTCCGCAGCATAGTAACTTTTATCTGAAGTTTTCTGTGCTGCCTTCAGTCCTTCTATTTCAAAATTGATTTCTCCACAATCACCCGGCTGAGCCGTTGTTGAAATGGTCGGATTAGCTAAGCCACTCCGGCTGTATCCGGCTCCAGCCGCATAAAGATAAGCATATTGGAATGCAAGACCTTCCGGTAATATATCTTTTACTGTTGCACTTCCCTGCATATCATCCATGTAATTCGTTTTTATATGCCATACAACATAATATCCCGGGTCCGTTAATCTTCCATTTGCAATTGCATTTTTAACATAGTTTGTTGCTATATTTGCATTATATGTTGCACCTGATTCTATCCGCCAAAACGGATTACTCATATCCGGAACATTCTCTCCATCATAATAGAAAATACAGAAACAGGCTTTCCTAAATATCTTTTCTTTTGACAAAACATACTCTGATGCCACATCTGAAGCTGCTACTGTATCATCTTCTCTATAGACAGAAACCGAATTCGAATATTTATATCTTGACGGGTCATACTGAAATGTATCATTTGCCGGAGGCATCTTTGTATAATGAGTATCGAAAACCAGATATATCGGATTGTCCTCTGTAGAAGTAATCTCCTTTGAAAACTCAATTCTCGATATATGATTGCTATTTTCAAATGTTTCAGTATAATACAGTTCCGGTGCGTCCGATGCATCAGGGTCCCCCGTATACTTTGGAATCTGAGTTACACCCGGCAATTCGGATAAATCATCAATATTTTCAGCCTGTCCGATATCCCCACAGTAAACACCTACAAGTTTTACACTGTTTAATGAAAAAGTATCCTTCAAATAATATCCTTCAGGCATAGTTCCATCAAGCTTTACCTTCCAGTATATTTCTCCAACACCCTTTTCTACGTTATAGTTACTGTAATCAGGTGGTGTATTATACCAATACTCCTTATCAATAGAAAGATAACTGTTTCCATCAATCTTAGTCTGAAGTTTTACCTCTGTCTTAAAATCTGCGCTGTTTCCTATGCCGACAACGCCTTCCATGGAGCCTGCATTTTCATTATATACAGTTCCGACAAAGTCAGGATTATCTACCACTGCGTAGTAGGTTATATAATAGCAGTCACTTGTATTCTCCGGCAGCTTAATATTAAATGAATTTCCACTTATCTCCTGCCATGTAACATCTGGAGTCTGTGTATTCTTAACCTCCCCCATAGCTCTAATTAAATCCTTGTTTGTAGTCGTACTGTTCCATGTATATGGACGACCATTTCCATTTCCGGAAGCTACCATCTGTGTTCTTGTAAATCGCTCAATTCTGGCATACCCGGTAAATTTCATTTTCACTCCGAGGCTGTCCGTGATAGACGGAGATACCATAGACATATCTGCTTCCTCATTTATCAGAAGATGATATTCAAATGTGTTGGCATCTGCTGTAAATTCATAGTCGGTTCCTTCAAAGCATACAGTACCTTCTTCAACCTTATCGCCGCCCATCTTTCTCATCCAAACCTTTTCACTGATCGCACTATCTACAGATGCAGTTTTATTACCAATACCGGGAAGATTTGTGATAGAGGCAGTATTCATAGGCTTTACCTTGACATATCCTATCTCTCCTGTGGTAACATCGCCTCCTGTCCGGATACTGTTATAATATGCTTCATTCTCTATTTCGACCGTATAACTGATTGCCTTTACCTCACCAGGCTCCAGAGAACCAATATTTATCGTAAAACCGGTATTATCCGAAGTTAATTCTATACTTTCAGCATCAACGGTAGTATATCGTGTCTGACCATTTTTCTTTGATTCAAGCTTGAAGTTATCACCTGTTCTTGACAAAAGCTTTGTGTCATTTATAACCGTTGCATACAATCCATCTGCATAATGGATATAAGGATTATCACTTCCCGAAAGGTCATCTGTTACCACTACATTTGGAATTGTATATGTATTATCTGATGGCGCCTGCACCGTGATAACATAATTTTTGTAATTAATGTTAGAAGCTTTAATCTGGTCAGTTAAAGTCTTTTTTGTCAGTGTCAGGTCAGCTTTTACCACTACTGTATTTTCAACCTTAGCCTTTTCCGTTCCGCTTACTGTCGGCGTAACACGGTTTAAAATAGGCTGGGAATGTCCTTCATCTACATACTTGTCCGTAAGTCTTGCAGTATAAGTCACCTTGAAAGTACGTGAGTTTGTTCCTTCTGCCAGCTCTACATCACCCAGATTCCAAAATAAATATTTTTTCCCCTGATCATCCTGTCTAACCGATAATTCCGGATTAGAAATTTCCATCTCAGAATCATCTTCTGCTATTTCATATACTTTTATCGAACTATCAATATAATCCGGACAATCAGCATCTTCAACAATGAATTCATCCTTTACCGTCACATCAGGTACTTTGTTGTTACCTGTCACTTTTAATATAACTGTATAATCAATATAATATCCCGGTTGTTCTCCTGTTTTAGCCTGTCTAACCCCACCTGACTGCTTTGTAGCTTCAACATCAGAATATTTCTCTGTCAGGTTATCTTCAAATAACAGTTCTTTTGTCACATTCCCGATTATCACATCAACTTTTCTATCTTCAGGAATCTGTGTCCAGTCCGCATTTGCTTCTAGCCTAAAAGAACCTGAGATTGTAGATGGATTATCAAAATAATCCGGGTCAAATGTAAGTACAACTATCCCATCAGACGCATTCATTGTTCCACATTTTTTACTGTCAGGACCTAAGATATCACGTTCCGCTTCTACAACCGTAAATCCCGGCATGCTATATGTAGTGGAAGCCTTATAATCACTTGCCTGCAACTCTGCCCATGAAAGTCCATCGAAGCTGGCATTCAAGCGTACTTTTGCATTTCCGGGAAGCTCTTCTCCATCCTCATATTCAATCCATGTTTCTTCTCCGTCTGCCTGATACTCAATCACTACGTCCCTAATTGAATCGGCAAGGTCAACGGGGGCATTACTTTGTTCTACACCTTCTGCCTGAACCCGCGTCTTCATTTCCATTTCTCCTGCAAAAATCGGAAAACCCATTGATGAAAATACCATCGATATGGTCAATATTATTCCCAAAATCCTGTGAATTAGTGTTTTACTATGATTTTCTCTCATTGTCTTCCTCCTTTACCGTAAATATTTATTTCCGCCTCTGAATATAAATTGAGTTTACGCCGGACCTGACTCTGCTTTACCACAGCCATATCACTGCAATTAATTACCTATTTTCATTTTACCATAGTTATGTAAAAAAGTGCATTTATTTTATATTTAAGGATGGTCGTTGTGCAGCTTTATTAACAACCTTAGCGAGAACAGCAGTTCCCATCGTCATACGTTTCTTTCCTACACGTTCAGCATGTCGATGATATCGGTAAGCCGGCGCAGCTCTTCCAAAAATTTC
>JBJEMQ010000216.1:0-2074 GCA_051879755.1 Coprococcus sp.
AAAGCAGATGAGATTATATCTACACTTAAAAGAGTGCTTGAGCTTATACTGAGGAAGAGCAGGGTTACTATATCATTTACCGGCGATGAAGACAGTATGATGAATATAGAAAATAATATAGATGAATTTCTGAAACAACTGTCGACAGAAGAACCGGGTGCTGATGCTGAGTATGAGATATCAGTAAAAAATGAGGGCTTTAAAACAGCGAGCCAGGTTCAGTATGTTGCAGCAGCAGGAGATTTTGTTAAAGCAGGATATGAATATGATGCAGCTTTAAATGTACTTCAGGTTATTTTTTCATATGGATATTTATGGGAAAATGTACGTGTTAAGGGTGGTGCATATGGAGCTATGTGTACATTCTCACGTTCAGGAGTAAGTTACATGACATCTTATAGGGACCCTAATCTTATGGAGACATATGAGGTATACAGAAATGCTTACAAATACGTTGAAGAATTTGATTGTGATGTGCGTGATATGACAAAATATCTGATAGGTACTATTGCAAAGCTTGATGCACCGATGACACCTTCTGCTGAAGGAAGTTATTCTTTCCTTTGCTACATGGCAGGTGTAACAGATGAAATGCTTCAGCAGGAGCGTGACACAATACTTTCTACAAATCCTGAGAAAATAAGAGCCTTAGCACCGATTGTAAAGTCTATAACGGATAGTGAAATTATATGTGCCATAGGTGGCGAAGATAAGCTGGAGGCAAATAAGGATAACTTTAAGAAGATATTGAGTATATTCTAAACAATTTACAACAGAAATGCGCATATAAGAATATCAGTCAGCTTAAGCGCATTCCGTAGTGGGACATAGAGGCATCTTGAAGAAAAAAGATAGAGGTAAACATGAAAGATAATTACAAATCAGGCTTTGTGGCTATCATAGGCAGACCTAATGTTGGCAAGTCAACATTGATGAATCTGCTGATAGGTCAGAAGATAGCTATAACAAGCAGTAAAGCACAGACTACACGAAACAGAATACAGACAGTATATACAAGTGATGAGGGACAGATAGTTTTCCTTGATACACCTGGTATAAACAGGGCAAAAAATAAACTTGGTGAATACATGCTTAAAGTAGCCGAGGGCACGTTAAATGAAGTTGATGTTGTTATGTGGATTGTGGAAGCAACAACATTTATAGGTGCAGGAGAACGCTATATAATAGAACAATTGAAAAGGATAAAGACACCTGTCATTATTGTGATAAATAAGATTGATTCTGTTGGAAAAGAGGATATTGTAAAGTCAATCGAAACATATAATGAAGCACTAGATGCTGCTGAGATAGTTCCTGTTTCAGCACTTAAGGGAACAAATAAGGATGAACTGATAAAGACATTATACCAGTATCTTCCATATGGACCACAGTTCTATGATGAGGATACCATAACAGACCAGCCGGAGAGGCAGATTGTTTCTGAACTTATCAGAGAACAGGCACTTCGTCAGCTGGATAAAGAGATACCTCATGGTATAGCAGTAGTTATAGATTCCATGAAAGAAAGACCAAATGGAAAAATAATGGATATAGATGCTACTATTATATGTGAAAGAGAATCACACAAGGGAATAATCATTGGAAAACAGGGAGCCATGCTGAAAAAAATAGGTACTCATGCCAGATATGGCATAGAGCAGCTCCTTGATATACAGGTAAATCTCAAGCTGTGGGTCAAGGTAAAGAAGGATTGGAGAGACACAGATACACTGCTTAAGAATTATGGGTATAATATAAACGATTAATAATGTGTTCGAAAATTGTGGCAGGGATAGCTATGAGAGATGAAGTTATTTTAAATGGAATAGTTCTTGCAACGAGCCTTGTCGGTGAGTATGATAAGAGACTTGTTATATTAACTAAAGAACGGGGCAAGATAACGGCATTTGCGAGGGGTGTCAGAAAGACAACAAACCAGCTGATTTCAAAAAGTCAGATATTTGTTATGGGAGAGTTTGTTCTTTATGAGGGAAGAAATGCATATACACTTAAAAATGTTGACGTAAAAGAATATTTCCATGAGCTTACATTTGATATGGACAAATATTGCTAT
>JBJEMQ010000217.1:0-2066 GCA_051879755.1 Coprococcus sp.
ATTAATCCAGTCAGATCTATCTCTTTGTTTTATTATGTATCTATTTTCACAAATCATGTTATAGATTATCCACCACAACGGTAAACATACCAAATAAAAGCTCCCAAACCAGATGAGGAGATTCTTAGCTTTCGGTCTATGCTTGATATAGTGTACAATATAATAAATAAACATAATTATTGGTATTGAAAATAAAACAAAAGCACCTATATAGCAGTCAGCATCCAGTATAAGTTCATCAAAAGCATCTGCTATTGTAAGAATAACCCATACCAAAATGCCTGTACACGCTCCACCTATAACCTGCCGTTTATATTTAATTTTCATTTTTTGTTTTCCTTTCAGAATTAAAATAATAAATAGAAAATATTGAGATTTTTATCCATCATAACAAAAAAATTTAAACTATAAACAATTACCCGTAACATTGCTCAATAGATTATGTCACAGGTAATGTTTTTATTATATGAAATTAAATCGATTCTTTATTCAGCATAGCTTGTATCAGCATAATCAGTAATTGTATTTTGAATAATTATGCTGCCATTTTTGATAGCGAATACATTCCAATAATCAGAATCTCCCAAATCAGTCGGAACGTTGAATTTTCTCAGCAATGTCTCACCCTGATATACTTTAATCTGAGCAGCAGAAGATGCCACTGTACCGGAACCGGCATACCTATATATATAGTAATAATAAGCGTCATCAGTTGTTGGATTAAGAGTAATGGTTTCAGGACCATAACTTGTGACGTCATCAACATCAAGGTTGCATACTTCTATATTTCCATCATATTGTGACTTATGATTATAGTATACATGGAAATTAGCTCCATCAGAAAGAGTACCTTCCACATGAGAATCCAAATCTCGCGGATTTTCACCCCAAGTTAAAACAATTCTATAACCGTCACCAGAAACAATAGGTGTCATAGTACCATTCTGTTGATTTGTTGTTCCATTTTGAATAATAATATTAAATGTTGCGGAAATATAGCCATTCTTAGTTGCATTAACTGTGTAATTACCAAGAGGTAGTGTTAAAGAATAAGCACCAGACGAATCTGTCATTGTTGTAGTAATAATATCACCAATATCAGAATTATTCCATCCTTTTCTAATGGTTAATGTAACTCCATCTATACCATTTCCAGTCAAACCATCATAAACCCTACCATTTGCAATACCCGTCTCACCTTCAAAACCTTCAACCAACAAGAAAGTTTCCATATAAGTGTTGGTATTATTTATAACAGATTCGTAAGCGATAAAATCAATATAACCAGATGCTACGATTTTAATACGATATTCGCCTTCAGGAAGAGTCAAGCTATAATTACCCGAATTATCAGCAATGGTAAATGTATATAGATTATTATCCTTGTAAACAAAAACTAATGCTGAACTAATTGGAGACACATGATCTGAGGCTTTGCATATTTTACCAGATAAAGTACCTGTCTGTTTGTTATTTTCAATTTCAGCAATTTTAGCATTTACACATCTAGCATATGCTTTTGCCCCTTCTTCATTCGGATGAACAGAATATGCACTTGCCACACACTTATAATCTAAATCTTCATTCTGATTACCAAGTATAATTTTGTTAATCCATGCATCTGAGGAATAAGCTTGATGTCCACCATCTTTATCAAATTCCTCTTCCACATCTACAAAATGAATATTCATTCCCTCTTCTCTGCACTCGTTCACAATTGCTTCGATTTCATCATTAAATTTTGTAACATTATTATTAACAATTGTAGCTTCTTCCTTACTGATAAGAAAACCCTTGCCTTCTTTATCTAACAATTTCGGATATCCTGCTACTATAATCTCTGCCTGAGAGCCAGCTGCATCCTTGATGTCCTTATAAACTTGCTTGATATTTGCTCTAGTCGTATCAAAGTTATCCCAAAGCTCGTCCATTTCTTTCTGCAACTTCAATTCATCAGAACCAAAATGCAGATATGTACTACCAGTTGCACAGGTTGTAATGATATCCGCAAAGCCCACATCATTTCCACCGACAGTCAGTGTCACATAATCTACAGGACAATCAAC
>JBJEMQ010000218.1:0-8262 GCA_051879755.1 Coprococcus sp.
TGAAGACAGTATGGACAAAAAACTGCTTAAGGAGCTTAAAAACCATCTTGGTATAGATGATACAGTTGTCTATAAGATAAACGGACCTTTGGATTTGACATTTTTGATGAAAGTAAATGGCTTGGAGGGCTTTGAGCATTTGAAATATCCAAAGCACGTTCCATGTCCTGTACCGGGAATGGGTGATTACAGCAATATTTTTGAACAGATTAAAAAGAGAGATATTTTGCTGTTTCATCCATATTACGAATTTACACCTGTTATTGAATTTATCAGACAGGCAGCAGTTGACCCGGACGTACTTGCCATTAAACAGACATTGTACAGAGTAAGTGGTAATTCACCTATTATTGCTGCGCTTGCTCAGGCGGCAGAAAATGGCAAACAGGTAACTGTTCTTGTAGAACTTAAAGCAAGATTTGATGAGGAAAATAATATAGCATGGGCGAAAAAACTTGAGCAGGCAGGCTGTCATGTAATATATGGTTTGTTAGGGCTTAAGACACATTCAAAGATTGCCCTTGTAGTAAGAAGAGAAGAGGATGGCATAAAGAGATATGTGCATCTCGGTACCGGTAATTATAATGACCAGACAGCAAAGCTTTATACTGATATGGGACTTCTTACATGCAGCGATCCGATAGGAGAGGATGCTACTGCTGTATTTAATATGCTGTCGGGTTATTCAGAACCAAAGAAGTGGAATAAACTGGCTGTTGCACCTATATGGTTAAAAGATAAGTTCCTTATGCTTATAAACAGAGAAGCGGAAAATGCGAAGCAGGGTAAGAAAGCAAGAATTGTTGCAAAAATGAATTCTTTATGTGACCCTAAGATTATGCAGGCACTGTATGATGCCAGTGCTGCAGGTGTAAAGATAGATTTGATAGTAAGAGGTATATGCTGTATCAAGGCAGGTGTTCCCGGACTTAGTGAGAATATATCAGTAAGGTCCATAGTAGGTAATTTCCTTGAACATTCAAGAATATTCTATTTCTACAACGATGGCTTTGAGGATATCTATATGGGAAGTGCTGACTGGATGCCAAGGAATCTTGATAAACGTGTTGAGATAACATTCCCGGTAGAGGATACAAATCTTAAGGAACAGATAAAAGAGATACTAAGAGTTCAGCTGGCAGATACACTTAAGGCTCATATTATGCAGCCTGACGGAAGCTATGTAAAACAGGATTTGAGAGGCAAGGAAAGACTTGATTCGCAAATGTATTATGTAGAAAAGGCGAAAGAGACAACAAAACGACCGGAAACCACAGTAAACAACAGAGTATTTATTCCGGTAGAGGCAAATGAGTAATACAGCTTGGTATACAAAAAACTACTTGACATCATGAAAATGTTATGGTATTTTATAGAAGCTGTGTTAACAGAAGACAATAAAGCAGAGTATCCACTCTCACCTTAGCATCACATATATGATGACTTGGGTTTATATTTAAGCTAGAGACATAAGTTTTTACAAGTGTGCTTATATATAAAGTGGGTAGTTTGCTCTATCCACTTTTTTATTTATGTGAAATCGGAGGTAGAGAGTCATTAGCGAATTAATGATTAACGAACAAATCAGAGACAAAGAGGTACGTTTAATTGGTGAGGACGGTCAGGTTATAGGTGTTATGTCCGCCAAAGAAGCATTAAAGCTTGCAAAAGAAGCAGAACTTGACTTGGTTAAGATTGCTCCACAGGCAAAGCCACCTGTATGCAAGATTATTGATTATGGAAAGTACCGTTATGAGATGGCGCGTAAGGAGAAAGAAGCCAAAAAGAAACAGAAGACAATGGAGATTAAGGAAGTCAGAATTTCTCCAAATATTGATACTAACGACCTTAATACAAAAGTAAATCAGGCAAGAAAATTCTTAAGTCATGGTGATAAGGTGAAAGTAACACTTCGGTTTAGAGGAAGAGAACTTGCTCATGTTGAACAGACAAAAGGTATTCTTGATGAATTTGCCGAGAAACTTTCAGATGTAGCGGTTATTGAGAAAGCAGCTAAGTTTGAAGGTAGAAGTATGATAATGTTTTTAACACAAAAGCGTTAAATAAGATATATGACATATATTTAAGGAGGAAATAAATAAAATGGCTAAATTAAAGACAAAAAAAGCGGCAGCTAAGCGTTTTAAGAAAACAGCTAATGGCGGTTTAAAGAGAGCAAAAGCTTATAAGAGTCATATCTTAACAAAAAAGACAACTAAGAGAAAGAGAAATCTTAGAAAGTCAACTATGACAGATGCAACAAATGAGAAAGTAATGAAGAAGATATTACCATATATCTAATATATCAGGAGGATAAAGACTAATGGCAAGAGTTAAAGGCGGAATGAACGCAAAGCAGAAGCATAATAAAGTATTAAAGCTTGCAAAGGGTTACAGAGGAGCCAGAAGTAAGCAGTATAGAGTAGCAAAGCAGTCGGTTATGAGAGCATTGACAACTTCATATGCCGGAAGAAAGCAGAAAAAGAGACAGTTCAGACAGTTATGGATTGCCCGTATCAATGCTGCTGCAAGAATGAATGATATTTCATACAGTAAGCTTATGCATGGCCTTAAGCTTGCAGGCGTAGATATTAACAGAAAGATGCTTTCAGAGATGGCTGTAAGCGATGCTGAAGGTTTCAAGAAGTTAGTTAATGTTGCAAAAGCAAAGCTTTCATAAGAAAAATATGTTTTGAAGAAAATTGTCGTATTATATGTACGGCAATTTTTTTTTGCTTACTCATTTTCAATATCCGTCTATCGTGGTATAATATGAACACTTAACGAGCACGAACGAAGTGATGTGGGAGTTTAGTGAGAATTTATACCAGTGACCTTAGCGAATGAAATGAGCTTAGTTCACAGGTGAAATATGAACACTTAACGAGCACGAACGAAGTGATGTGGGAGTTTAGTGAGAATTTATACCAGTGACCTTAGCGAATGAAATGAGCTTAGTTCACAGGTGAAATATGAACACTTAACGAGCACGAACGAAGTGATACGGGAGTTTAGTGCTCGCGGGCAAAGTGATAGATTTTGGGTAGAAAGGAAATAAATAATGGAAAAAGTAAAATTAGAAAATCAGAAAATGGTTGTACTAATAAATAGCTTTGGAGCAGAGCTTTCAAGCATTGTTGAAAAAAATACTAAAGTAGAATATATGTGGAACGCAGATGAACGATATTGGAAACGTAATGCACCTGTATTATTTCCTATAGTAGGCAGCTTGAAAAATAAAGAGTATTTATATGAAGGTAAGGCATATCCGATGGGACAGCATGGCTTTGCAAGAGATATGGAATTTGAGGTCATATCTGTTAATGATACAGAAGCGTGGTTTGGACTGAGATATAATGAAGAAACCCTTGAAAAATATCCATTCAAATTTTATCTCCAGATTGGGTACAAACTGTCTGATAACAAAATAAATGTTTTGTGGAAGGTTGTAAATGAGGATAATAAAGATATGTATTTTTCTATCGGAGGACATCCTGCATTTATGTGTCCGCTTGCAGAGGGAGAAAAACAGAGCGATTATTCGCTGAAATTTGATACAAAGAATGATTTGACATATTCTCTGCTTAGTGCTAATGGTTTGGTGGAACGAGAGGGACTTTTGCTTAAAAATAATAATGGAAGCTGCTGTATTACATCTGACATGTTCGATAACGATGCGCTGATTATAGAAGGAAATCAGGCGCATGAGGTGAGCCTTGTAAAACCGGATGGTACAGCATATCTTACAGTAACATTTGATGCACCGCTTTTCGGGTTATGGTCGCCTGCAAAAAAGAATGCTCCGTTTATATGTATCGAACCATGGTATGGAAGATGTGATAAGGAAAGCTTTTCAGGTACTCTTGAGGATAGGGAATATAGCAATAAATTGATGCCGGGAGAAACGTTTGAGAAAAACTATACGATAAAGATAGATTAATTTGGAAGCCTGTTGCAGGTCTGTTGCTTATCAATAACGAAAAAGGGGGAGTAAATTATGTTCGTAGAGAGAGTTACAAAGGACCAGATGAAAATGTTTCTTGAGACATTTGCATGTTGTAGTGAACAGAGGAATCTCATTATGCATTTGAATTATGCGGGGAAAGAACCATATTTGGATGTGTGCAGAGAAAGTAATGGAATGATATATACGGATTCTTATTATGACTATGACAGTACATATTGCAGTAACCTATGGAATAAATTTTTGTACACACAATTCACGCATGAATATTATAGTGCATACAAAGCATTTCTTATGAAAGATGTGGAACGTAAACTTACTAATATGATTAAAATATGAAAAAAATCCTCATACATATCGTTAACGTGATGAAATGTATGAGGATTTCTTTTGTATTAAGGCAAAAAAATAATGCGGGAGATGGGACTTGAACCCACACGCCGTTTCCAGCACTAGATCCTTAGTCTAGCCTGTCTGCCAATTCCAGCACTCCCGCATATTCTTTATCTGATGCATCAGCTGCTCGCTAACACAAGTGATATATTATCATTTCACAGACTAATTGTCAACAACTTTTTTGACTTTTTTTATCATTCTTTTTAGCTTTTGTTTTTTGCTGCTTTTCGCCTTCTGGAGATATTACATTGACGTTTGTCGCAAGTCTTGACAATTAATCTTACAGAACCGTAAGTAAAAACTCACCACATTGTAAGTTTCACTATTTAATATATAAAATGTATTGATGGTATATAACAATAGTGTCAATTTTGTAAAAATAAGCCTGTATAATGAAATAAGCATTTTTGTTATTGGTGTTGTTAAGTTTCTTTAAAATATTCTTTAAAGTATTATTAAGGGAATTTGATGCATCTCTTAAAATTACTTAATGTGAGTGATAAGACTAGACATAGGAGCAAATTGCGTTTAAAATTGCCATAGAGTAAAAATAGAATAAATGCATAAGGTATGTTGTGATAAAAATGCACAGTATATAGTTTTATATCTGTTATACATAACAGTATATTGATATGCAGATATTTTAAGGAGGATATAATGTACAAATTAAAAAAGGTGAAAACATCGGCTGTAATTGCGCTGTCGGGTGCATTAATTGTATCCCTGTGTGGCTGCGGCAAAATCAGTGCGAAGGATAGTGCCCCGAAAATAAATCTTGAGGAATACAGTAAGGTAGAATATGATACTGTTGCAGTTGAACAGGGAGATATAGCTTCAACGGTGGAACTCACTTTGAAACCGGATGATTATGAAAGCAAGAATTATTCTATTGAACAGTCTGATTATGAAGTGGAAAAAGTTAATGTAAAAAAAGGCGATAAGGTCAGCAAGGGAGATGTAATGATTTCCTTCAAAGCAGAAGAAGTACAGAATACAATTGATTCGTATGTAGAGCAGAAGGCAGAGAATGAAATGCTTATTGACCACTATACAAAACTTATGGCTATAAGCAGTGAAGAAGATTATACTGAAGAGATTGCCAGCCTTAGAGAAGATATTGAGATAGCTGATTTATATATAGAAGAGCAGAATGAAAGAATGAAGGATTATCAGGTTATTGCAGAAAGAGATGGAACAGTAACCTATGTAGATGATAATTTGCAATATGAGGATACAAAGGTTCTTGCGGGTGCAACACTGGTAACTCTTGTATCGGGTTCGTCTGATTATACGGCTACAACAGATGACGATTTTGAATTTAAGGTAGGCGAAATATACGAAGCAGAATTCCAGATTGCAACGTATGAAATGAAACTTGCAAAATGTGATAAATATACTGACAGTGCTACAGATAAAGTTATGCAGAAATTGATATTTGAGCCTACAATGGATATGTCCGGTGTGACAGAGTCAGATGAGCTTAATATGACAATTGATAAACCAATTATAAGTAATGTAACATATGTAGATAAGAATGCTGTGTTTGAGGGAACTGATGAGAATTATTATGTATATGTGGTAAATGAAGACGGTTATAGGAAGGCTGTTAAGGTAACTATAGGTGATGAAGTAGATGATTATATAATTATAAAAGACGGATTAAAAGCAGGAGAGCAGGTGACATTAAATTGAGATTTTTTGAACATATAACAGGTAACAGGAAGATAATATCATGCATCTCGCTACTTATGGTAATGTCCATGACATTTGCAGGATGTGGCAAAAAGCCGGAGGAGAATATACCGGAGCTCATTGAGCCTGTGAGCACAAATTCAGCTTACAGACCGGTTACATATGGTGACATAGGAAAATTAGTTATAAAAACAGCTTCAGTAGTTCCGACAGAACATTGCTATTTTTATAATACTAATGTAAATCTTTCAAAAATTTATGTGAATGTAGGCGATTATGTGGAAGAAGGAACTGTTCTTGCTGAAGCTGATGCAGATAATGTTGATTATGAAGCAGATAGTGAATCTGAGAGTCTGTCACAGAAAAAATCTATTCATGAAATTGAGCAATATATATTTTCTGAAAATCAGAAAGAACTTGACTGGAAGATAAAAGCATGTGAAGAGGTAGGCGATGAAGATGGTGCTGCTGAGTTTCGTCTTCAGAAGGCTACTGCTGCAGAGAATAACAGATATGACAATATGTTGTATGAATATCAGATTAACAAAACCCAGAAGAGTCTTGATGAGAAGAATGAACTTCAGGAGAATGGGACACTTACAGCTGATCATGCAGGATATGTAACATATGTGAAGAATATAACTTCATCAGATGATGTATCAGGTGGAGAGAATGTAGTAATTGTATCTGATACGGAAGAACCATATATAGAAATTCCGGGTGAACAGGTAAAAAAAGGTGCATATGATGTATTCAACAATATGTATACTATAATCGATGGTAAAAAATATGATATAGAGCTGTATAATTATACTAATCAGGAACTTGCTGTGGCACAGAGCATGTCAAGTGTTCCAAATGTTAGATTTAAGCTTAAGGGTGGAGATAAGAAACCATTAAAGACAGGAAATACATTATCACTCTATTTTTCAACATCAGAGGTTACAAATGTACTTATAGTAGGTAACGATTCCTTATATGAAGAAAATGGACAGTCTTTCGTATATGTAAAGACAGAAGATAATGATAAGGAAAGACGTGATATAACAATAGGAAAAAGCGATGAGAATTATACTCAGGTTGTGGATGGACTCAAGGAAGGTGAATTGGTTTATTATGCGTCAGACTCCGTTATGCCTTCTAGTTATGTAGAATATAATATTTCACTTAGCAATTTTAACAATATAAGTACAAGTAAAAATTATACTATGGATGATACAAATATGGTCACATATTCTGCTCCATGTGAGGGATATTTTACAAGCCTTAATGTAACTGAAGGTCAGGAAGTAAAGAAAGGCGATTTACTCTGTGTTATAGACAGTGGTGGCGGAAGTGCCGAGGTTAAAGAACTGGATAGGCAGATTGCAGAAAGAAGCCAGGAATATAATGATACAATTTATGATTATGATGAGCAAATAACTGCTTTGTCACAGCAGATATCGGACTGGGAGTCAGGAAAGCTTCCGGAGAAAAAGGCATCTCCTGATACACCGGATGAAGCAAATACTTTATATATGGCAGAACAGCTTACATGTCAGAGACAGGTTCTTTCATATAGAAAGCAGATCGAAACAATAAATTATAATGCAGATATAGCATCACTTAATAAGCAGAAAGAGAAGTTGAATAAGAATAATGATGGTAGTGGTAATATAAGTGTTTATGCAGATATGGATGGACATGTAAAGAAAGTATATGTAGAAGCAGATAAGAAGCTTGAAGAAGGAACTAATATAGTAAGCATAGGTTCTGAGGAAAATCTTATTATGGCACTTTCATTGAGTGGTGACAGTGATAATAATAATAGAAGAGGTGGCGGTGATGAAGACGGTGCTTCGGGAAGTAGTGAAGGTACTGCCACACTTAAGCTTAATCAGACTGTTACACTTGTAAATAAAAACGATGAGAGTATAAAGTATCAGGGAAAGTGCATTGGGTCTACAGCTGATACATCAAGAGTATATATTACTACTGATAAAGAGGGAACAGTGCATGTAACAAAAAGCTCAGGTGATGGAGAAATAAAATATTATATAGAAGTAGAAGATAAGAAGTTTTATGATGCACCGGATGGATATTCAGTACGATATGCAAAGACATCTCTTGAGAATGTTGTAATGATACCAAATAACATGATTTATCACGAAGTAGCAAAAACAAATGGACGTGAATATGATTATGTATGGAAGATTATGGACGGACAGCTT
>JBJEMQ010000219.1:0-2056 GCA_051879755.1 Coprococcus sp.
AAGTCAAAAATTGATGAGGATAATCTGAAAAAAATAGCCGGAGACATGGACATTAAATATATAAATATGAATAAACAGAGTAATATTAATCAGGTATTAAAGGATGTAAAGAGCGCTGCAAAAACAGAAATTGGTGATAAGTTACTTGATGGCTATGCGGATATTTACTATATTTTTGTAATTCCTTTACTGTTGTTACTGTTATATGAATTTGTAGAATATAGAAGGAGAGGTTAGAAATATAAATGAAAAAGCTGCTTACCGGATTTTGGATTATTCTTGTGCTCTTTCTGGCCTGTTTAATAATTAATTTTGTTGCAAATGAATTGATGATTGATAGATATAATTCGGGTATATATGAAAAGAAGAGTTTGGCAGTACTTGGTTTTACAGAACCGTATATTGCCCCATATAACCAGGGTAATAATTATTTTAAAATGGGTGATTATGAAAAAGCTGTTGAGGAGTATAAAAAAGCTTTAAGTAAAAATCCCCCGCATGACAGAGAATGTATGATAAGAATAAATCTTGCATTGGCTATGGTTACACCAATTAAACCGGAAGAAATAACAGAAAATAATCTTGAAGAGATAATAAATATTCTTGAAGAAGCAAAGGAAATATTGATTGCCCATGGCTGTGCCAACAGGGATGACCATAATGGGCATAATGAAGACGCCCAGAGACTTAAGGATGAAATAGATGAGTTTGAAGAGTCACTTAAAGAAAAAAGTGAACCTGATGATGGGGATGATAAGGATACTGATGAGAAGAAAGATGATAATAACGATGAAAACAGTGGTGATAAAGAGAAAAAACGGAAAGAATTAGAGGATTTGGAAGAACAGGGGACTAAGGATAGAAATCAGGAAATTGATGAGTATCAATACTATTTCAGTGATTATGAATATTATGATGGACCTACGTGGTAATCAGAGGTTATAATAAAAAAGTATCGGATGAGAAGCTAATAAAGGTATAATAAAATCAATATGTGGAAGGAATATCAGCTGTTTAGGATAAAATGCATTTTTCCGGCATGCTTCCGAATGGCTGTTGAATGTAGAAGATGGAAGAATTACTTAGAGAAATTGAAAGCACGAATCCTTATAAAATAGTATTTAGTGGTGGAAAAAACAGATATAAGAAAATAGTGTGTGCCCGCAAGGTTGTAGGTGGTAAGAATGTTTATCAGCTTGAGAAGTATACTGAACAGCAGGTTTTTCATGAGAACATAGATGAACAACAGCTGGTTGAAGTCCTTAATAAATATTTTGAAGAGGGGTTCAGACAGGTAAATGCATTTGCTGCCGGAATTGAATATGATGTAAAGGTATCTAAAAAAGGCAGGCTTTCTGTGAATAAAAGGCAGGTTAAGGGCAGGGCAATTAATATAGAAGAAAATAATCGGAGAAAAAAATATATCTTAGAGGAAGGAATGGATATTCCGGTATTTGCAGAGCTTGGTATCTTCACAAGAGAAGGAAAGATTGTTCATTCCATGTATGATAAATATAAGCAGATAAACCGTTTTGCAGAGATGGTAGAGGATGTACTTAAAAATTATCATAAACCTGCTATTAATATAGTGGATTTTGGGTGCGGGAAGTCATATCTGACATTTATTTTATATTATTATCTCGTAGAAATAAAGAAGATAGAAGCGCATATTACAGGACTTGATTTGAAGGAGAAAGTGATTGATGATTGTAATGCGTTAGCGAAACGGTTTGGATATGAGAATCTGCATTTTGAGCTTGGTGACATAAAGGGATATAAAACAGATATAAATGTAGATATGGTAGTTACACTTCATGCATGTGATGTGGCAACAGATTATGCATTATATAATGCGATTTGCTGGGGGGCGGATTATATATTGTCTGTTCCGTGCTGCCAGCATGAGGTAAATAAACAGATACATTCAGAAAAATTATCGGCGCTTACGAAGTATGGAATTATAAAAGAAAGAACATCTGCGCTAATAACAGATGCGATACGCGGATGTGTTTTGGAAAGCTGTGGCTATAAAACAGATTTAATGGAGTTTATTAAT
>JBJEMQ010000220.1:0-8165 GCA_051879755.1 Coprococcus sp.
GATTATTTACAGCATCTATAGATTTTGGGAAGTTATCTGACTGTTCTTCAATTATTATTCTTGTTATATGTGGCTTATTCTGCGGATATCCTATTGGTGCATTAACTGCAGGAAAACTATACGACAAAAATGCTATTTCATACAAAACTGCATGCGCACTGCTTCCTCTATGCAATAATGTAAGTCCCATGTTCTTATGTGGTTATGTACATAAAAAATATACCTGCAATTTTATTCCGCTTTCAGTATCAATCTTATGTATATATATGCCACAGCTCTTATATGCTGCTGTATTAATCTTATATGCAAAGCTTCATAAAATTAAAGAAGCATTTCCGGAAGGAGCTTCATATAACCGTCTTCACTCTGCGCATTCGGAATCTGCTGCATGTGACAGTCCGGATAACAATATCTTAGACAGTTCCATTCACACCATTACTATTATTGGCATATATATAGTTATATTTTCCATTATAGAAAATATATTATCCTCAAAATACTGTAATATTGTCTATCTTGACATTTTTACATGTTTTTTTGAAATAACAAAGGGCTGTGAAAAACTATTCTGCATGAACATAGAACCTAACATAAAAACAGCCTTGATTTTGTCACTTGTATCCTTTGGAGGTATATCTGCTATCTTCCAAAGTATACATTTAATAAAAAAATCAAAGCTGTCTTTAATCAACTATACAACCGGCAAACTACTATGCAGTATAGTTACCTTTTTCTTATTCATCATATATTCCACCAGAATATACTAATTAATCATCAAGGAAATCATCGTCATCATCATCGTCGAAATCATCTTCGTCATCATCATTAGAATATTCTGTCTTGCCATATACATTGTAATCATCTTCTGACGAATCCTCTTCCTGCTCCTGAGTCTCCTCCGGTACAGGTGATGAATTACCATTAAGCGCTGCTATGCTGGCATTTATCTCAGCCATATTTGATGCAACTATTTCCGTATTACTTTCTAACGACTTGATAAGATTCTCATAATTTGCTTTTTCTGCTTCCAAAGTAGCAGTAAGATAACTTCCAATCTCATTCAATTTATCTTTTGTATAATACATAGAACCAATTCTGACTTCATTTGCTTCAGCATTTGCTTCAGCAACAATCTGTTCAGCCTGACTTCTTGCCATTTCAAGTATCTCATTTGCTCTGATATTTGCCAGTTCAACAATCTGACTCTGGTCAACAAGTCTGTTAGCCTCTGCTACAGATTCAGTTATAATAGAATCTGCTCTTGTTCTTGCATCAGCAAGAATAGCCTCTTTGTTACGCATAATTTTCTTACATCTTTCAATTTCGTTAGGAAGCTTAAGCTTAAGCTCATTAAGCATCTGATCTAAATCTTCCTTTGGTACAATAATTTTGCTGGATGATAATGGCTGATACTTACAATTATCTATAAAAATTTCAATCTCACTAATCATTTCCTCAATACCTTTTTTTGCCATTTCGTTTTTCCTCCCGTTTATTTCTTATCTATATCCAGTTAGTTTATTCTTCAATGCATCTGAAACAAGCTTTGGAACCAACTCACTAACATCAGCACCAAAACTCGCATATTCCTTTACAATACTTGAGCTAAGATATGCATATTCAATACTCGTAGTCAAAAATACCGTGTCTATCTCCGGTGCAATCTTTCTGTTGCTCTGAGCCAGCTGAAGCTCGTATTCGAAATCAGTAACTGCACGAAGTCCTCGTACAATAACTTTTATATCATTTTGTCTGGCAAAATCTACCAGCAACCCATCAAAGCTTACAGCTTTAGCGTTAGGGATATCTGAAATTACTTCATTCAACATATTAACACGTTCTTCAGAAGAAAACAATGGAGTTTTTGAAGTATTATTTAAAACACCAACTATTACTTCATCAAATATTTCTGCCGATCTTTTTATTATATCCAAATGACCCATGGTAACAGGATCGAAGCTGCCCGGGTAAATAGCTCTGCTCATATCTGTCTCCTATTAAAAAAAGTATGCTTGTTAGTCTTGTATATTTTGGTCTTATACTCTTCAAATCCTAAATCATCAATATAATCATATGTAGTATTCAAATCCGATTCAACAATTATGATTGTATCGCTATCTATAATTGTTGAATCCGCAAGTCTCTCAAGAACTTTCTGTTCATAAAGCTTCCCATATGGCGGATCCATAAATACAAAATCAAAGCATATCCCATTTTTTTCTATTCTGTCAATAGAAGAAATCACGTCCCCCACTATAACAGAAGCCTTACTATCCAAATGTGTAAATTTAAGATTTCTATTTATACAATCTACTGCTTTCCTGTTCTGTTCTACAAGATATGCTCTATCAGCTCCCCTGCTTAATGCCTCTATTGCAATAGCGCCACTTCCACTGAACAAATCAAGAAACGAACAGCCGGGCAATTGATAATTTATCATATTAAATAAAGTTTCTTTTATTCTGTCTGTAGTAGGTCTTGTATCCATAGACTCAACAGTTTCAAGCTTCAAGCTTCTGGCAGTTCCTGCAATAACTCTCATATCAAATCTCCATCCTGCCACCTTCTTTGTTGGTGGCATAAATAGTAATGAAACCTCTACTTTCTTTCACACTATACATTCTCACATATTGTAGAAAAAAACACATAATCTATTGTATATGAATCGAATGTTTTGTCAACAAAAACCTATATAAAAAATATTAAATAAAAAATACCAGACATAACATATTTAATATTGTCCGCTTATCTTGCCCTTTATAAAATCACCTGTTTCAGAAAGTTCATCATCCGTCCAGTCACTAATCTTACTACATGAAGAATCTATAAGAGCTGATGTCTCATCCTTATTTGATATATTCCATGCAGCATAGCTCAAATTTTTATCTTCTATAAGCGAAAACCATTCCTCTGCTTCATCATAATCAACAGCACCATTTCCAGACGCGTCACAAATACTGAATTCACTTACAAATATCGGAAGTCCCTTATCAATAGCATTTGTCACCTTATCACGCAAATCCTGTTTATGTGTTGCTGCATAAAAATGAACCGCATACATTATATTATCATATCCTGCTAAAGGATCTCCGGCAGCTATATCTACATCCTGTGACCATGTTGGTGTTCCTACTATTATAATTGCATCCTCATCCTGTTCTCTTATTATAGGAATAATAGTCTCTGCATATTCCTTAATATCCTCCCATTTTGTACCTCCATTAGGTTCATTGCATATTTCATATATAACATTATCATAATCTTTATACTTAGTCGTAACTATTTCAAAAAAATCTTTTGCATCATCTATATGGTTATTAGGATTATTATCATTCAAAATATGCCAGTCAACTATAACATACATTCCAAGCTCTGTTGCTGCACTTACTCCCTTATCTAACAAATCAAGTATTGTATCCTTATCTCCGCCACTGCAATATCCATAGCTGTCCCCTGTATCAGTATACATGGCAAGACGTATAAGATTTGCTCCCCAGTCATCTCTAAAGGTTTTAAATGTATCTATATCTACATAATCAGGAAACCATGTAATACCATGAGTACTACATCCCTTCAACTGGTAAGCATTTCCTTCTTCATCTACTATATCTGTACCTTTAACACTTAATTTGCCATGATTGTCTACCGGCGTTCCCTCTTCCGGTACTACAGGTTCAGCATTTTTCGCTTTTTCTTTTTGAGCAGCTTTTCTGGCTTCATCAGCAGCTTTTTTCTGTTCAAGAAGTTCAGCCTTATTATATGTTTTATCTCCTATATATAATATGTAATCACTTATTGTAAGATCTTCCGAAGATATATTGTAACCAAACGAAACATTACCCTTTGACGGAATTTCCGAATTGTAATCAAGCGGTGTAATAGATAAAGTATTCCCTTCCACCTTCTCGTCCCCATTCCATATATCAGCTATAGAAATATCCGATGCAAAAATAATATCCATCTTCCAATCTTTTACATTATCAGATGTATTATTACATATTGTAATATTTTCAGTTGCACATTTTTTACCATCTTCTTCCCATGTACCGGACTGATTTATATCCACCATATAACTTGCAACATTTTTTTCATTCTCTTCATCAGAAGCCTCTGTATTTTCCTTTGAAGTATCTGCTTCCGAAGCCTGCTCTGTTGTAGTTGTTTCTGTATCATCTGATGCTGTATTCTCGGTTTCCAATATGCTTTCTGTTGTCCCGGCATCCTTTTTATCTTTATCTTTTATAATAACAAAAGATAAAATACATATGACTACCAACAGTACTCCTATTATTATACCCATAATAAATGTTTTTTTATTTTTCATAACCGGTCTCCTTTAATTTAATATATATTGCCACCTCACATTGTTTAGGCAGCATTTCGTCACAAAACATCCTCTTAGAATTTTTTTCAATTTCTAGATATAATTTTCAGTGTATTATACATCTAAATTCACATACTAAGAGTGTAACAAGAAAAAGAAATTGTTGCAATAAAAAAGAGGGGGATTTTATCATGAGCAGAAATTCAAGCAGCGTTCCGGAAGCTAAAGGCGCTCTGGACAAATTCAAGTACGAGGTTGCAAGTGAAATTGGTGTGCCATTGAAAAAGGGGTATAATGGTGACCTTACTTCTTACCAGAACGGCTCAGTAGGCGGTTATATGGTAAAGAAAATGATTGAAGCTCAGGAAAGAGAAATGGCTGGAAAGTAATAACAAATAAGTCTTTTCAATCCCAGGCTAAATACATGAGAGACTTCCACAGGCAGTCTCTCATGCATATTTTATAAGAAATACATAATATCTCTTTTTATGACATACATAATTTTATATATTTACTGTCAATGCTCATTGTATAAAGCAAACATCTCTATATTTAGTTTATAATATAGGTTTATTATATAACTCTGTACCATGCGAAGCATCGGCAAATATCCCTTTTTCATTTATAGTTTGTCCATATTTTTTATATATATCCTGAGCAGCCTTAAGCATATCAGCATGATTATATATGTCGCCTATTTTAAATAACATTTCTCCGCTCTGCCTTATTCCAAAAAAGTCTCCCGGTCCACGTCTTTTCAAATCTTCTCCGGCTATATAAAATCCATCATTTGACCTGGCAAGGACATCCAGTCTGTCCATTGTCTCCCTGTCATTTTTGCCGCTTATAAATATACAATATGACTGCAGATTTCCTCGTCCGACTCTTCCTCTGAGCTGATGAAGCTGGGCAAGTCCAAAGCGCTCAGCATTTTCTACCATCATAACTGTAGCATTCGGATTATTTATTCCTACCTCTATAACAGTTGTGGAAACAAGTATTTTTATAAGTCCTGATGCAAAATCATTCAAAATATTGTTCTTTTCATCACCACTCATCTTCCCATGAAGATATGCAACCGAAATACCATCTCCTATTTGCTTCTTAAGCTCTTCCGTATATTCAACAACATTTGCCACATCATCCATAGTTTCACTGGCTGCAACCATAGGACATACTATATACACCTGATGTCCTTTATTCACCTCTGAAATAATAAATCTATGTGCCTTTGTTCTATAACTTCCATCAACAACACAGTTTTTTATAGGTATACGGCCTTCCGGCAACTGATTTATAACAGATATGTCAAGATCACCATACATAATAATCGCAAGTGTTCTTGGTATAGGTGTTGCACTCATGACAAGAACATGCGGATGGCATCCCTTAAGAGACAACTTCTCACGCTGTCTTACACCAAATCTATGCTGCTCATCAGTAACAACAAGTCCAAGATTATCATACATAACCTTATCCTGAATAATTGCATGTGTACCAATGATTATATCCGCATTGTGGTCTGCTATTTCTTCATAAGCCAGCCTTTTCTCCTTTGCCGTCATCGAGCCGGACAACAGAACTACTTTTACACCATAAGGCTCAAACATTTGCACAAAATCTTTATAATGCTGCGCTGCAAGAACCTCTGTAGGGGCCATCAAAGCTCCCTGATACCCTGCGCACACACATGCATACAATGCAATTGCTGCAACTATAGTTTTTCCTGAGCCTACATCACCCTGAACAAGCCTGTTCATAACATAATCAGAAGACATATCCTTCATAATGTCCCTCACAGCATCCATCTGTGCATCAGTAAGTCTGTATGGAAGGGACTCAATAAAATCAGTAACTCTTTTATCCCATGGGATAAAAACCTGATTTTCCTGATATTCATTTTGTTGTTTCAGCCTATTCATATTACTTATAAATTCATAGAACTCATCAAATGCCATTCTCTTTATGGCTCTCTTCAATTCACATTCATTCTTTGGAAAATGAATATTGTATACCGCATCATTAATAGATTCAATATCATATTCCCTGCGGGCTTCATCAGGAAGATAATCCTCTATGGAATTTATTACCTCTGCTGCATTTTTTACTGCTTTTTGTATTGTTTTATTCGATATACCCGAAGTACACGTATATACAGGCTGCCATACAGAAAGCATCTGACTATATTTATCTTTTTCATAATATTCAGGCTGTGTCATATTCAGCATACCATTTTTTAACGACACTTCACCCACAAATATAAACGAACTCCCTATATGAAAATAATTGCGCAGAAAAGGACAATTAAACCATGTCAGTTTAATTGTCCCACTATAATCCTTTGCATATACTGTAGTAATCGTCAATCCTTTTATTTTTCTAACCTCAGGCCGGCTGTTTATTGTAACATAAACAGCCTGTCTGCTGCCGGAATTAAGTTCACAAATATCAACAGGCTCTTCATAAGTTATATATGTTCTGGGATAATAATGGAGCAAATCATTTATATTATTGATATTAAGCCTTGAAAAGCTTTTTTCTGTTTTGTCTCCGATTCCCTTAATACAGCTAAGCGAATCCGTCAGTTTCATATATTCCTCCCATCTCAAACCCGTTATTCCAGGAACACCTGCATATTCTTACTCAGGAATAAAACTATTCAACTGATATTATATAGTAATAAATCGGCTGTCCCCCATAGTATACCTGAACATCACAATCAGGAAACGCATCAGCAGCTCTGTCAGCCAGCTCATTTGCTGTTTTCTCATCAATATCCTGTCCATAATATATACTTATAACCTCACTATCTTCATCTACAGAAGCTTCTATCAGACTATAAGCGACCTCTGATATGTCCTGACCAACAGAAACAATTCCCTTGTCGCCTATACCCATTATATCTCCTTCTTTTATGGTTTTCCCATCTATCGAAGTATCACGAACAGCATATGTCACCTGACCACTTTTAACATTTGCAATTGCATCCGACATATTCTCTTTATTATCATCGAAGCTTACTGTACTATCAAAAGCAATCAGAGCACTAATACCCTGTGGTGCATTTGCAGTTGGCATAACAATAATATTCTTATCCTTTGAAAGGCTTGCAGCCTGGTTTGCGGCAAGAATAATATTTTTGTTATTAGGAAATATGAAAATATTATCTGCATTTACTCTTTCTATAGCATTTATCATATCCTCAGTGCTTGGGTTCATAGTCTGACCACCCTCTATAATATAATCAGCACCAAGCTCTGCAAATAATTTCTTCAAACCGTCACCCATGGAAACTGCTATAAAACCATATTCTTTCTTAGGCTTCGCCTTCTCTCTTTTCTCAATTTCCCGTCGTTCGGCCTCCTCACGTTCAGCAGCTTTTATTACCTTCTCGTTATGCTCTATACGCATATTATCAACCTTCATATTGGACAAATATCCAAGTGTAAGGCCTTTTTCAAATGCCTGTCCCGGATGGTTTGTATGAACATGTATTTTAACAATATCATCAAGAGAAACACATACAATGGAATCCCCTATTGATTCAAGGAATGCTTTTAACTCCTCCTCTTCCTTCTCGCCATATGGTTTCTCAAGATTTATAATAAACTCTGTACAATATCCGTATTTAATATCTGCCGTTGATATAATAGTGTCATTTTCAGCTTTTGCCTTAGGAGCTGATAAAGCATCGGAACTTCCCGATACATCTGAAGCCTTACCTGCCAGTCCATCAAAAGCACCTCTAATTACCTCTATAAGTCCCTGACCACCGGAATCAACAACACCGGCTTCTTTTAATACAGGCAGTAAATCCGGCGTAGACTTAAGTACCTCTTCT
>JBJEMQ010000221.1:0-8118 GCA_051879755.1 Coprococcus sp.
CCGTATGGCGGCGGCTCACTGCTGACCTCAATGTGTGATTCCAGTGCTTTTATAAGTCCTGCTGCAGACCTTTTCCCCGCAATATCATTATCAAAATGAAGCATTACTCTTCTGATTTTTGCATCGTCCACGAAGACGCTCTGAAGTGCAGCAGGCACCTTTGACTTTCCATCCAGCCTTGTTCCGTATACCCCTGCAAGAGACAGCATGTTCTCTTTTTCCCATTGGCATCCGGCTCTTTTCATAAGTGTTGCATAAGATAGTAAGTCGATTGCACTCTCAAAAATGTGAACACACTCGCTTTCTCCTCCCATTATTCTGAATGAATATCGCTTGTCACTTCCTGCAGCATCTCCTAAAACTCTCTCACTTCCTGTAGCTCTATATGCTCCGTAACGTGGTACATGATCTCTATCAAATCCAAGAAAAATCACGTTATGATATGGCAATGATTCATAAATAAGACCGTTTCTGATGCAGTACCTTATAATCTGCATATCTATACCACGGCTGAAAAGATACTCAGTTATCCTGCTGTTATCTGGACTTTTCTCAGGCAGAAGCAGCTTCTTTTCCTTTGGTTTGGGACAATTAAAAACAGGAGTTTTACTTGAAACCTCCTGCTGATTCATAATTTTAACTGCATCCACAAAGCCATATCCTTTAACATGAATAAGGTAATCAAGAGCGGTCCACCCTCCAAAACCTCTTGAAAACCACATCCATGCTCCGTTGCTAATTTTAAGGCTGTCGTGCTCTCTGGTACAATAGGTGTTCCCGCTGACATGAACAAGTTCCTGCGGCTCATACAATCTGAGATAGGTAAGCAGGTCTAGCTCCCGTGCCTTTTTTATTTCCTCCGGTGCAACACCATTCATAATAACTCTTTTATCGCTCATATCCTCCTCTGCTTTTTTCCTTTTCACCTGCTCTCAGTATATCCTCCCTTCCTTTTGTCATATCTACTATTTTTTTCATTTCCTCGCTTGTAAGGGTCATTCCTCTGGACATATTTTTATGCATAGGATCCCAGTCCCTTACATCATATTTCGGTGGATTTCCATTCCAGGAAACAAGGTTAAGTTCCTTTTTCCAACCCGACGGATTATGGGTGAGCACACATATATGCTCCACAATTTCATAAGAAAACGTTTCATTTCTCATCGTTCCAGCTCCTTCCTTTTCTTTCCATGCAGATTTTTTCAGCGAACTTCTCTAGACAATTGCTTAAATCCTCCATATACGAGACATCTTCTTTGAGCCATGCATTGTATGCTGCATCTAGAGGTTTCTCTGTATGAAGAAGTGCATTTGCTCTGTCATAAGACAGATTGTTTTCAGAAAGTACCATAAGGATGTCTTCCTTGAACACCTTTTCATATGATGATGATATGATTTCATGCGGTGTTCTTTTCTCCAGATCATAAAGAAAAGCATGATACTCTGATTCCATTTTTGCATAAAGATCTTCATTAATCCTTATCGTTCTTTGATCCATTTTCCTCCCTCCTTTCAGTGAAATTAAAAAAGCCGGGAAGTTCATTTATCTGAACCTCTCGGCTATGTAATGCTTTTCTATTCAGTTTAATCATTCGAAACAAGGATTTGAGTTCTTCTTTCCAAATATAATTACCTCACGTGATCTATAGTATATTTTTCAGGATGAACTCTGCTCTTATAAGCATCAGTTCCAAATAATCCTAGTTTCTACCAATGAAAACACTATATCAGGAAGTCTTTCACTTTTTTCAAAGCTGTTATTGCTTTTTCATATTCCAGTTTTTCGAAAATAAGTAACGTCGTAACATCATTATAGTCATTTTTATATGCAGCTATATCAATAATTTCGTTTAACACATCTTTTATATCTACATCATCCTGTGCAGATAAACATATTGACTGATGTGGCTTTCTTTCCAACCGAACTTGCTCAAATAAATCAAGGAATTCCTGATTCAGTTCAACCATATCCATCAGCTTATAGATATCATATATGTGACGAGAATGCTCCGTGGTTCTGCCAGATAAATAATAATCTGCCAGAGCAAAGATTTTATCAATGAATGTTCTTTCCGCAGATTGGACTTTCAGTACGAAAGGTTCCAACTCATATTCTTTTATCATATCATCAAATCCTTCTGCTGATAAATAATCATAAATTAGACTTGCAGTTTCCATTTCTTCATTTGGATAAGCCTTGATTTTTATCATAGTTTCAATCTGTAAATGATTCTTTAATCCACTTTGCATGAACTCAGAAGGATAATTCACTACATATTTGTTAAACTCCCTTCTGCTTCTTATTTCATCTGGATTCGCAAGTTCAAAATCATACTTATTTATTGCTGCTATTATATTATTTTTAAGATTTTTTCTTTTTCCTTCTGACGGTTTTGTATCATACTCTATTGTTAAATCAATATCTTCAGAAAACCTTTTTATTACCTTATAGCATTTTGATAAAGATGTACCACCTTTGAAAACCAAATCAGGAACAGTCTCAGATATTTCTTTCAACATCAAAGTAACATAGTAATCTTTTTCAATAATCCCTGCATCGATGTTCAAATATTCTGCTGTTTTCAAAACAGCCTGTTCAAATAATTCTTTATTATTGTGCAACACTGTAAATTATCTCACTTTCTATCATCGCTCTCATAGCTCTATCCGGGTATGCTGGGGAGTACTTAGTAATATCCTGTCTGGACACATTTGATTCAGCAATAAACTCAATAATAATTCTTTTTTTCTCTGCATCCAAAGAATTTACATCAATAATATTCATCAGTTCCAAAAACGTAAGCACAGCAGCATTTTCTTTTGTAATATTTACTCGTGATCTTCTCACTCTTACGTTCTGCACACCAACTTTTACATCTCTCATTTTAGAAGATTCATTATTAGAATACACCTCAATCACATTAGGAACCTGATTTGATATCCCCAAAAGATTCAATAAATAGTATCCGGAATAATATCCAAAAGTTTCGTTGCGTGATTTAATATACTTCTTTTCAATAACTTTTCCAGGATTCAAAACACTTGCTCCAAACGGAGTCTGTTTTGGAATATAGTAAATCCCTTTTTCAAATCTTACGACCTGATTATTATCGCATAGCCTGTTTAACTCTTTATAAATCCAAGGTTTTGAGTAATTATTAAATTGTATTTCATTTGTCAGAATAGGTTCGTTATATCCGTACTGTTCTAACAAAGTTTCATATAATGTCATTCAAACACCCTTTCAAAATAGTATATATTCATATTATGCTCATATTATACTATTTTTAACCTTATAGGTCAATTTATATATATTATAACCCACACTATAAAATGTACTATGTTGCCTCTGATGATTTCAATTCATTTTAATGAAATTAAAAAAGCCGGGAAGTCCATTTGTCTGAACCTCTCGGCTATGTAAAACTCAATTGTTTCATCAATAATACTTTCCTCTTTAATATTACAAAAAAGGCATCTGCTATTCAACAGATACCTTACTAATAATACATTACTTTTAGCGTTAATCCGTTAATCCAAGTAGCCAATCTCTTGCATTTATTCTACGAATTCCATTATAATGTACTTCCGGATCATCATCCATAGTTAAAATTACTTTTGGGTAATGGTCTTTAATTGCCTGTAAAGGTCTCAGTTCTCTTTCTAAGGTTTTTTCATCGCGAACTGATAATGCCACTTGAAAATAGGTTGTCCCCTTACTGTTTTCTGCAACAAAATCAACTTCAAATTCGTCAACCTTACCTACATATACATCATATCCTCTTCTGATCAGTTCCAAATATACTACGTTTTCAAGAATATGACCTGCATCCATTTGCTTAGAACCTAAAAGCATATAACGAAAACCAATATCTACAACATAATATTTTTCAAGTGTCTTCAAATGTTCTTTGCCTTTTATATTATAGCGTTTTGCTTGGTATACAATATAGCTTTCAGTTAACGCTTCAAGATACTTTTCAATTGTTCTCGAATCTACTTTTCTTCCTGCTGATGTCATTGTGTCAGCAATTTTCTTAGATGATAATGGACTCCCAATGTTATCAAATACAAATTTCAGAACACTTCGCAACATCATTGGGTCAGTAAATTTTTTACGCTTTAAAATATCTTTTACTACAATTGTGTTATACAGACCCTCAAGGTAATTTCGGATTTCATCAGGTTGTTCTTTCAATTCAAGCGTATAAGGGAATGAACTGTTTTGTAAATAGTCAGTATACTTTGTTCCCCTGTCATTCATGTTTCCTGTGCTTATCATATATTCTTTGAATGAAAATGGAAACATTTCTATTTCCATATATCTTCCGGATATGAGTGTTGCAATTTCACTTGAAAGCATATATGCATTGGAGCCTGTTATATACATATCCACATTATCTTTGATATATAAACTATCTACAACCTTTTGATATTTTTCAACATTCTGTACTTCGTCAAGGAAGATATATGTCATTTTCCCTTCCACTAAATGAGCTTTAAGATATGCATATAGTTTCTTATAGTCAGTCAGTTCCTCAAAGTCCATATCTTCAAAATTTATTGAAATGATTTGTTTTTCTTCTACTCCATGTTCAATAAGCCATTCTTGATATAACTCCAACAATTTGGATTTTCCACATCTTCTAACCCCTGTAACAACTTTTATGATTTGCTTATCTTTAAGTGCAATCAATCTATTTAAGTATTCTTCCCTCTGTATGAGCATATATAATACCCCCTCTGTCTATTTGCTTTAATTTTATGCGAAAACTTATATTATTTCAAGAATTTTTGCATTGCAATGCGAAAACTTCTGTATTTTCGACATTTTTAGCATTATTTTCATTTGTAAACAATTCATTAGATATGTACGAGAGGCTTCCGCCCCTCTATCGCTCCTGCTCTATTTCAGCAGCACTTTTTTCTTCAGGTTCAGTGCCATCATCAACGATTTCATTGCACTTTTCATCCAGGCTGAGCAATACATTAAGTTCATCAAGCCGTTTCAGTTTCTGCTGCAGTTCATCTTCAGATACAAACGGTTTATCCACCTCTTCTTTTGCATTTTCAAGCTGCTTCATTACATTTTCATACTGCTCTGTGACACTTTTAAGCGTCTTTGGTACATTATCCAAAGCGTTATCAAGCCTGATGATATTACCGCCGGCATCACCTCCGAGAGATACGGTATAACGCATGGCATGTTTAAGTTCGATATTATACTCTCTGGAGAAAGAGTCAAACATCAAGGTCATTTCAAATCCCCTGTACATTCCTATCCGGATAGGCTCCGGGCTTCGCATATTTTTACATGCAAGAAGTATAGCTTCACCTGCGTCCTTTTTTTCCGTATACATCTTATCCCCGATCTTCATGCCAGCAAAGTTATCCTTTGGTATTTCAGATTGCTTACATATAAACTCAATATCCTCTTTAAGACCCTTTATTCTTTCCTCATGCCTTTTGATTTCAGCAGGATAGTATTTTAGAATTTTATCTTCAAGAGCGTACTTTTCACTAAGATAATTCTGCTTCAGCAGCTTCAGTTTAGACACCTGAATATCAAGATCCATCTTCTCCTTGATATGAGGATTACCCGTTGCAAGCATTTTTATTTCAGCATAACTGAGTGCGGTTGCGTCAATATCTTCTGCACTTCGCACAGGTGATTTACTTGTCATTATCTGTGAGATAAACTTCTGTTTGCTTTCAACAAGCTGATAAAGATATGCGTCAAAAGTTTCTTCTGTAACGTATCTGTAGATGTTTACTTCATCATTTTCATTACCCTGTCTGATGATACGTCCGGACCTCTGTTCAAGGTCAGATGGTCTCCATGGACAGTCTAGGTCATGCAGGGCAACAAGCTTCTTCTGCACATTTGTACCTGCTCCCATCTTCTGAGTCGAACCCAAAAGCACTCTTACTTCTCCCTCTCTTACTTTTGAGAAAAGTGCCTTTTTCTTCGTTTCAGTTTCGGCTTCATGGATAAATCTCACTTCGCTTTCCGGGACACCTTTCGCAATAAGTTTCTTTCTGATGTCATCATATACATTAAAACTACTGTCGCTTTTAGGGGTGGAAATGTCACAAAAAACGAGCTGTGTCAGCCTTTTATCCCTGCTGTCATACCAAATGTCATAAATATTATTTACACAGGCGTTAACCTTACTTTTTTCAAAATCAGGAAGCTCCTCTGTAATCATTCGCTGATCGAGAGCAAGTTTTCTTCCATCGTTTGTTATTTTAAGCATATTATCTACACTGGAATCTACCATCTTTGCCCTCACCCTGTCTGCTCTTAATGAAAGGTCAGCTACCATCTGTTTCTGAAACTCTGACGGCTTTACCGATATATTATGATAATTCGCCTGTGGGACCGGAAGCTTTAACATATCCGCCGTCTGAATGTCTGCAACCTCCTTAAACATCGTCATCAGTTCCGGCAAATTATAGAATTTCGCAAAACGTGTCTTTGCTCTATAGCCCGTACCTTCAGGTGCAAGCTCGATTGCTGTTACAGTTTCACCAAAGGTTGAAGCCCACGCATCGAAGTGCTGCAGATTATATCTGCATAAAGTCTCATGCTGCAGGTATCTCTGAATCGTATAAAGCTCCACCATCGAGTTGCTGATAGGCGTTCCTGTAGCAAATATGATACCTTTACCACCTGTAATCTCATCAAGGTATCTGCATTTCATATAAAGGTCACTTGATTTTTGTGCCTCGGTCTGTGCAATACCGCCTACATTTCTCATCTTCGTATGAAGATAAAGGTTCTTGTAGTAATGGCTCTCATCAACAAACAGTCTGTCAACACCAAGTTCTTCAAAGGTTACCACATCGTCTTTTCTGCTCTGGTCATTCAGTTTTGCCAGCTTCACTTTCAGCTGTTTCTTACTTTTTTCAAGCGCTTTTATAGAAAACTTCTCTCCACGATTCTGCTTAAGCTCTGCAATACCTGCCGTAATCTCTTCAATCTGATCCTCAAGTATACGCACCTGTCTTTCGATGCTCATCGGTATTTTTTCGAACTGAGTATGTCCGATAATAACTGCATCATAATCTCCTGTCGCTATCCTTCCACAGAACTTCTTGCGGTTCTTAGTCTGAAAATCTTTCTTTGTTGCAACAAGGATATTGGCAGATGGATAAAGCTGCAGAAACTCTGCCGCCCACTGTTCGGTCAGATGATTTGGAACAACGAACAGAGATTTATTGCAAAGACCAAGTCTTTTGCTCTCCATAGCAGCAGCTGCCATCTCATAAGTTTTACCCGCACCAACAGCATGAGCAAGAAGAGTGTTACCTCCATAAAGAATCCTTGCAATAGCATTTTTCTGATGCTCCCGCAGCGATATTTCAGGATTCATGCCGCTGAAAACAAGATGTCTTCCATCATATTCTCTAGGTCTCACGGAATTGAACCTCTCGTTATATATTCTTTTGAGAGTGTCTCTTCTTACAGGATCCTTCCATATCCATTCATCAAAGGCCTGCTTGATAAGCTCCTGTTTTCCCTGTGCGATAGCTGTTTCTTTCTTATTGAGTACCGCCTTCTTCTTGCCTTCATCATCTATTTCATAATCAAATATCCTTACATCCTTCAGATTCAGTGTGTCCTCAATAATCTTATATGCATTTATTCTCTTTGTACCGTATGCGTTATATGCCTTTACATTACCTCTGTCATTACTTTTACCCTCAACATTCCACTCTCCGGTATATTCAGAGTAATGAACTTTGATATTCCACTGTGCATATCTCGGGGTTGATAACAGCTCAAACATGAAGTCTTCTATCATGTCCTGCGGTATCCATGTTGCTCCAAGTCTCACACTGATTTCACTGGCATCAAGGTCTTTAGGCTGCACGGCCTGCAGATTCTGCACATGAACCTTATATGCATCTTCTGTTTCTGAAAGCTGCTGTGCATCTCGCAGTTTTTCTCTCACATTTCCTGAAAGGTATTCGTCTGCAGTGATATATTTCTTTGCTCCAAACTTCTTTTCATAGTCAGGATTTAAGAAGATAATCCATTGCAGCTCGTTATAGACTTCGTTTTCTTCTTTTCCTGTAAGCCGGCACATATATTCCATATCCACATAAGCTTTC
>JBJEMQ010000222.1:0-8104 GCA_051879755.1 Coprococcus sp.
TGTTTACCAGAATCAAGATTAGAACAACAATATTCTCACGAATGGTTCCATACACATTCGCAGTGTATTTGATATCAGATAGCTTCTATATGAGAAAAATTGTCAACAGCCAGATCATCAATTTTGAGAAAATGGCAGATACGTGTATTTCTTTGATAATTATGCTTTTCTATGCAGTAGCTTTAATGGCGTGTTGTATGCTAATTGACTATGTTTGGAAACGTGTGTTTGGAAAGATAAACAAGAAGATAACCACGTTTGTTTGTGAAAAAACACATCGAATGTGGAATAAGATAATTGTATTTCTAATGTCCTAAATGTTCAAGGGCTGAGAGGAGTGGAATAGTGAGTATCCCTAAAATAATACACTATTGCTGGTTTGGTGGAAAGATTCCAGCCAAATTTGAGAAATATATCGATCAGTGGCGAAAAAAATGTCCGGATTACGAGTTAAAGCTTTGGAATGAGGATAGTTTTGATTTAAATTCCGCAGAATACTTGAAAAAGGCAGTGAAAGCAGGCAGATGGGCGTTTGTAGCAGATTATGTCCGACTGGCAGCATTGTACCAATATGGTGGAATTTACCTTGATACGGATGTGGAGCTGTTGGCGAACTTTGATTCCCTATTGGATCAGAAGCTGATTTTCGGATTTGAAACGAGTCGGCAAATCAACGGTGCAATTATCCTGGCGGAAAAAGAAAATCCCTTTATTCGGGAAGTTCTGGCTGTATATGAGGGGTTTCTCTTTGAAGGGAAAGATATCGTTGAGACAATGATTCCGATTCCTTATGTACTCAGTAAAATGGTGGAGAAAAAAGGTGCGGTGCTGAACGGCAAAACACAGACGGTCGATGGAATCACCCTGCTTTCCAGAGACTACTTTTACCCTCTTTCATTTGAAGGCGAGGGTAGATGTTTTACGAAAAACACCATTGCCATACACCAGTATGCTGGTTCTTGGTCGAATAGCATAACAAAGATAGATGTATTCTTGAAGAAAAACTTTTCAATCTCCATACAGCCCATTATTAAGGGATTATCAAAACTGAAAAGAATTTTATTGCGGAAATAAGAGGAAGCATTTGTCTTAAATTGAAATATAGAGGAAGGTGATGCACATGATTAAGGTGTTGTTCTTTTTGCCCACTTTGGGAAATGGAGGAGCAGAAAAGGTTCTGGTGAATCTTGTAAACAATATGGATACCCAGATGTTTGACATCACTGTTAAAACATTATTTGATGAGGGAGAAAACCGGGAAAGGCTGGCTTCTCATATCCATTATATATCGTGTATGAAAAAGGCTCGTAAAGGTCTGGTTCAACTCATGAAATGTGCATCTCCGAAATTACTGCATCGTTTGTTCATAAAGGAAGCCTACGATCTTGAGATTGCTTATTTAGAAGGAATTGCGACACGGATCGTCAGCGGTTGTCAGAATTCCAAAACGAAAAAAATAGCCTGGGTTCATACGGAATTGGCTAGTGAATCATTTGCAGCGCATGTATATCGAAATTTCTGGGAGACAGTGGAGTGCTACAAACGATTTGATGTTGTTGCCTGCGTTTCAGAACAGGTGCGTCACCGTTTTTGTACGTTGCTTGACATCACCTCTGAAAAAACAGTTGTACAGTATAATACAAACGAAAGTGACCTTATTCGTTCGCTCGCACAAGAACCAGTAACGGATTGCGTTTTTTCTGAGAATGAATTCAAGATTATTGCCGTAGGCAAAATAATTCATAATAAAGGCTTCGACCGCTTGGCGAGAGTTCTAAAAAAACTGCTGGCAGATGGCTTGCATCCACATATGTATATTGTGGGGGTGGGAGAGGACAAAGAAAAAATCGAAAAGTACCTGACAACTGAGGGCATAAGCCATGCTTTCACTTTCGTTGGTTATAAGAAAAATCCTTATCGTTATGTCAGTCACTGCGACCTCTTTGTCTGTTCCAGTTACCGTGAAGGCTTCTCAACTGCGGCAACTGAGGCACTTATTGTTGGAACACCTGTTTTAACTGTTGACGTATCCGGAATGCAAGAATTATTGGGAGAGCATAATGACTACGGTATCATTGTCCCCAATGATGATGATAGCCTGTATCAGGGACTCAAAGACTATATGGTTAGTCCGGAATTGCATGAGAAGTATAGGAAACTGGCAGAGGAACGAGGTAAACGCTTTAATAGAGATGTCACTGTGTCAGAAACGGAAAATCTTCTGATGGGAGTTGCTCAGAAAAAGGAGGGCGAGAAATGCTGAAAGTTGCAATTATTACATTTCATAGAGCTATCAATTATGGAGCAGTGCTCCAGACTTATGCTCTGTCCAGATATCTGAAAGAATCTGGTTATGATGTTCAGGTGTTGGATTACCGAGCTGAAGCGATTGAGAATAGTTATAAAGTCCAGTTTGGTCTGGATGCTTATTCTCTGAAACGAATGCTTCTGAGTCCTTTTTCGGAGAAGAAAAAAAGAGAATTCTATCGTTTTATTGACAAAAATATCCCTCATACACGCCCCTTGTATACTCAGGATGATTTGAGAAAAGAAGCACAGAAATTCGACTTTATCGTTACGGGCAGTGATCAGGTATGGAACAGTCAGTGGACAGAGGGTGATGAAGCCTATCTGTTGAATTTTTGTAAGGACGAGCAAAAAGTCTCTTATGCTGCCAGCATTGGGAAAAGCAGTATCTCGGAAGAAGAACAGCAGCGGCTGAAAAAACATTTGCAAAATTTCCGAATGATTTCGGTTAGAGAAAAAACAGGAAAGGATTTGCTGGATTCTTTTATTCAGAAGGAAGTTTCAGTAAATTGTGACCCGGTTGCATTGCTCAGTAAAGAAGCCTGGGAACAGATGGCAACCCTTCCGAAGGAGAAAAACTACATTTTGGTCTATATGCTGGTGAAGTCTGACAGTTTGATGAATGCAGCAATAGAATATGGGAAGAAAACCGGCAAACAGGTACTCTTGATTAACGACAATATTCGCAGACAGTATCCAGTAACCTATGAACGGTATATTTCTCCAGAAAAATTTGTGGGGCTTTTCTGTAATGCTGACTGCGTGTTTACTAATTCATTTCATGGGACTATGTTTTCTATCATTTTTGAAAAAGAGGTTCACGTTGAACTGCAGAAGTACAAAGGAGCACCAAATTCTCGTTTTGTTGATCTGCTGACAAAGGTCGGAATGGAAAACTGTGTTTTTGAGGGTACACTGATTGATGGTAATTATCAAAAACCCACTTATACTTCTGTAAAAGAAAAGATGAAAGAGATGCAAGACGAGACTAAGAAGTATTTTGCAAATGCATTGTTGAGAGGAAGCTACTAATACGATGGAAGATATTGGCAATACTGGAATTTGCGCATATGGCGCAATTAATAAGAATGACGATGAACTCCTCCATTCATCGTCTGGTGGTGTGGTTTCCGAATTATGTCGTGCGATTCTTATGGGAGGCGGTGCTGTTTGTGCCAGTACATATGATTATGATTCACATAAGCTGAGGCACACCTTGATTGAAGACATTTCGGGAATTGAGAAAATAAGAGGTTCTAAATATTTTCAATCAGATATTTCCGGTGTATACAAGACTATTGAGCAATTTCTGAAACAAGACATAGAAAGAATAATGCTTTTTATCGGAACACCGTGCCAATGCGCTGCGATAAAAAGCTATCTGAACGCAAAGCGCATTTCAATAGATAAACTCATTTGTGTAGATATTATTTGTCATGGCGTTGGCAGCAACCGGGTTTGGTTCGATTTTGTGAAGAACATAGAGAAAAAGAATAAGGTCAGGATTGTAAAAGTCACTTTTAAAGATAAAAGACGAGGTTGGTTGCTGCCGTATGCGGTTGCGTTTGGCGCAGATGGTAAGGAATATGATCTGTGCGATTATATGACCCTGTACAATAAACACCTTATTATGCGTGATGAGTGCCATGCGTGTACCTTTGCATCCATAAAGAGAGTGGGTGACATTACAGTTGGGGATTTTTGGAATGTGCAGAAGATCAGCCCTTCATTTTACAATATGAATGGTGTATCCTGCGTTTTGTGCAGTACAGAAAAAGGAAAGTCGTTGTTTTTTTCAGTAATGGAAAAATTCTATACGATTCCATTATCTGTTATGGATTGCGTTCAGCCGAACATGCAGTATCCTACCCCAAAAAATGCGCTTTCAGATATCTTTTGGAGCGAGTATCAAAACAAGGGATTTACATATGTAAGAAAGAAATATGCCTCCAAAACACGGGCAGACCGGATCAAACGGCATTTTCTTGTGAAGATTGGATTATGGAAGGTATAAAATGGGAGAAAAAGGTTTTCAGATGTGCGACAATTGTTGTGGCTGTAGTGCGTGCAGCAGTATTTGTCCGCAAAATGCGATTAAAATGGAAAAAAACATTAAAGGATTTCTATACCCCAATCTTGATGAAACGAAATGTGTGGCTTGTGGCTTATGTATGAAAGCTTGTCCACTGAGTGAGAAATAATCAACGCAAATCATATCTTTTGATTTGAAACGTGATATTTGAGGAAATAATTCCTCTTTCAAACATCGCAAATTGTTGCAATATTAAATACACGGTAAATAAGAGAACAAAGCTTCATGCATTTGTCCACAGTTTTTGTCTCAATTCATGAATCCAAATGATATCAATAAATTGCGGTGATGAAAGCAGCTTAGCAGATGCTATTATGGATTGTATCTCTTACAACTCGTATAAAATTGATATCGAAAGTGTTAATATCGTGCGGAGCGCTTACAATTTGAGAAGCATACGGTTTAGATTCGATATAATCAATATCATGTAACTTAACAACATAACAGTGATTCTGTTAGTCTGGACAGGTAGTCCTTGTCACCTAGGACTGGCGGCTCCGTTGCACCGTAATAATCAAGGAAAAAGGAAAAACTATGAACAAAGTCAGAAAATTGTTAGTAAACTTGGGAATGAGCATAGTAAGCCAAGCTATCATCTTATTTTTAGGTTTTGTGATTCCGAGAATCATAATGGTATCCTATGGATCTGATACAAATGGCTTAACAAGTACTATAACACAGGTTTTCACATATATGTCACTGCTGGAGGCAGGAATTAGCCAAGCTACCAGAAATAATCTGTTTAAGCCAATTAAGGAAGACAACAGAGAAGAAATATCCTATTGGATGTCTGTTTCAAGACGTTATTTCAGAAAAATATCAGTTTTATATTTTTGTATTGTGTCGGTAATTGCATTTGTATTCCCATTGGTTTTAAAGACCCATGTAGGATATTGGACTATTGTATTTTACATTTTATTTGAGGGATTAACGAGCGTAGTTTCCTTTTACTTTATCAATACCTGGGTTTCCTTTCTTACTGCGAAAGGAGATATGTACGTTGTTAATACCCTTAGCCTGCTGAATAAAGTGTTGTGCTACGGCGTAAAGATTATCCTTGCACTACTCGGCTTGAATATTGCATTGATTCAGGTGGGTTACTTTGCTGTTTCTATTCTTCAAGTTATGCTGTACTTCATGTATATGAAGAAAAAGTATAATTGGATAGACTATTCTATCCCTGTTAAGAATGTGGCTCTGCCAGATCGTAGATCGTATATTATTATAGAAATTGCTTGGACTATTTTCTCTTCAACAGATATGATTTTGCTGTCTATGTTTGTGTCAACAGAGATGTCCAGTGTTTATGCAGTGTATAATCTACCGTTTGTTGCATTGAATAGTTTATTGAATGCGGTGTATTGTGCACTAAGCTATAATTTAGGTATTACATACCATGAGAATATGCAAAAATATATAAAAGTTCACGATATGTTTAACAGTCTTTTTGTGGGCGGTATGACAATTCTTATGTCGGTGACGTATGTTTTACTGATACCATTTATTAAACTCTATACTCAGGGGATCACTGATGTGAACTATATATACCCGATTCTTCCTTTGTTATTCTGTTTAGTACAGCTTTTGTCTTGGAGTCGTTTCGTCTCTGGAAATCTGTTTGGCGTTGCTGGTAAGATTCGCTCGGTTGTAATAGTCAGTGTTGTTGAGGCAGTAACCAATTTAACATTATCTATTATTTTGATTCAGAGATATGGTATTGTTGGTGTGTTGGTTGCAACCGTGGTCGCATTGCCACTGAAGGTAATATATTGTAATTATGTAGCTGATAAAGAGATTTTAAAGAGATCACAGATTAGGACTTTATCCATTCTTGGTATTAACGGAGGAATATTTGCTGCAGTAGTGTTCGTGAATCCTCTGTTAAATCTACAAATTACCAGCTATTTATCATTTGTACTCCATGGGGGTGTTGTGTTTGCAGTGATTGGTATGATTTCAGTTGTGTTAAATGTAATTGTAAACAGAGACCTTTTAAAAATAAAGGCACTCTTTTCGAGGAACAAATAAAGCAATACTATAAAGGAGATTTCTATGAAATACGATTATTTAGTTGTAGGGGCTGGTCTGTATGGAGCAGTTTTTGCACAACAGATGTGTGAGCAAGGCAAAAGGGTACTTGTAATTGACAAAAGAGACCATATTGCCGGTAATGTATACACGGAAAGAATTGAAGGTATCAATTTTCACAAATATGGTGCCCATATTTTTCACACCAATAATGCGGAAGTGTGGAACTATGTAAACAGATTTGCGGTATTCAATCGCTTTACAAATTCGCCAGTTGCAAATTACAAGGGAGAATTGTATTCTTTACCTTTTAATATGTACACATTCAATAAGATGTGGGGAGTAGTAACGCCTGAAGAAGCAGCAGCGATGATTGAAGAGCAGCGAAAAGAAATTACAGGGGAACCGCAGAATCTTGAAGAGCAGGCAATATCGCTAGTCGGTCGTGATATTTATGAGAAACTGATTAAAGGCTATACTGAGAAACAATGGGGGCGCGACTGTAAAGATCTCCCGGCGTTCATTATAAAGAGATTACCTGTTAGACTGGTATTTGACAACAACTACTTTAACGCACTGTATCAAGGAATTCCCATTGGTGGCTACACCAAAATGGTGGAGAATATGCTAAAGGGCGCTGATGTAGAACTTGGTGTTGACTATCTAAGCAACAAAGAACATTATGATGCCATGGCCGAGAAAGTTATCTTTACAGGTGCTATCGATGCATATTTTAATTATTCACTCGGCAATCTTGAATACCGTTCCGTTCGATTTGAAAATGAACTGCTGGATTTTCCAAATTTCCAAGGAAATGCGGCTGTCAACTATACAGACAGAGAAACACCGTGGACACGGATTATTGAACACAAGTGGTTTGAGTTCGGCAAGGATGAATTTGGAAATGATTTGCCCAAAACCATTATCAGCAGAGAGTACAGTTCCGAGTGGAAGCCTGGCGATGAACCTTATTATCCTGTGAATGACGAGAAGAATGGAAAACTCTATGCAATGTACAAGAAACTTGCGGATGCTGAAGAAAAGGTTATTTTCGGTGGCAGACTTGGAGAGTACAAGTATTATGACATGGATCAGGTGATTGCGGCTGCATTGAAACTGTGTTTGGAAGAATAGGTGATAAAATCACTGAAATCCACATAAACACAGGGTTAAAGAATGAAAAACCAAAATACAAAGAAAGCCAGATCTGTCTTGATAGGTTAAAAAATACAGGATGGATTATACGTTAACAGGGAGAGATGTGGCAATGGCATGATGAGATAAAAATGTTTATTTGTTTGTGAAATACAAAGGAGGAGCTTGTCAATATGTGGACGATAGAGGGATTAGAAACATTTTTGAAAAGTAATAATGAGGTAATCAGCGTTCTGATTGGCATTCTCAGCATTGTAATTTCTTTGTGTGGTGTGTATTTTGGAAGAAAAGCCTACCATGTGGCAAAAGAGATTTTTGAAAAAGGGCTTCGGATTGATCAACAGAAGGTACTGCAGCAGATAAGTCTGGACTTTGTTACTGGTTTTTTTATTCCGCTTTCCAAATTTAAGACTGCAACCAAATCTATTTTGGATAATTCTTGTGATACGCAAAGCGTGCTGCATGTGAGAGGCTTGATCAAAGATAACACATTTTCTGTACAGTTTCCTTATTTTGATGTCC
>JBJEMQ010000223.1:0-8095 GCA_051879755.1 Coprococcus sp.
TAACTGCTGCCAGGAAAAGTATAACTGTAATACTATCAATAAACATTGACAAAAGAGCAGACATAACCATAAACGCAATAAACAACGGAATCGGCTTATAATTTACAAGCTTCGCAAGTCTCATACAAAGCCATCTGAAAAATCCTGCCTTTGCCATGCCTTCAACCATAATCATCATACCGGCAATAAATATAATTGTTGCCCAGTTGATACCTGAAGTTGACTCCTCTGCCTGACCTGAAACATGCCAGAACTCCATTGTAAAAATACCTTTAACATTAAGTGTCTCTGTAACTGCCGCCATGCTATGTAATCCAACACCAAATACAAAAATTAATGTCAGAATACCGCAGGCAAGTGTTACCCATTGTCTTTCAATCTTATCCAAAACTATCAGGATAAACATTGCCACAAAGATAACAACTGCCATAATCTGAGCTGCTAACATCTTTTTTCCTCCTCGTAATATGTCTTGCCCCCTCATTTCATTTTGAAGGCTTACATTTTTTTACCAACGTATATAATATCACTTTGAGGAGTTCAAATACATAGCCAAACTGCATAATATTTTCTCTTTTTTTAATACACTTTTAGCAACAATATACAGTTTAATACTTATCAGGCACAGGATATTTCTCCAGAAAATCTTTTGCATATTTCGTTGCACTGTACCTTGATAAATTAAAACCTCGTATTTTTCCATACTTTTCATTTTTATTTATTATATTATTAAGATATCTGCCAAACTCAAAATCGAATCCCCAAAATCCACCATCCAATTCAAAATCAGCACCATATCCGTTATCTTCAAAATATTCACACAGCGCCGGAACTGCATCACTTCCCAATTCGGCAACATATTTTATATCTATCTCACTGCCATCTGTGCTGTTCAGATTATACTCTGCAATAAACGAAGCCGGTTTAAAAAAGGCAAATATTATAAACAGCAGCATAATTACCCAAAATGAATAATTGAATAACGGAAATGTATCCGAAAATATTCTGACTACTACTCCGGTCATTAATATAGCTGTCATAATAAGCATAAATATTACAAACACTCTTGCATATGTAAGGTCATACTGATCAATATACATAAGCATACGAATTGCAGATGAAAAAATCATTATATAAGTACATATACTCATAATGACAAGCACAACATTAAGTACCTTACTCTTTCTAAACAGCTTTATGCATAACAATACGATAATCAGATTAAGTATTGCTACAAAAAGCAATTGGAAGAATCCATGTCTTGCATATTTAGCATAAGACATACCATTAGGAAGTTCCATGTTATTTATAAACAAATATAATATCTGAATCACTGAAAACAACAGATAAAATAAGGTAAGTATTCCTGTAACTGTAATACCTATAACCGGTTCATACTCTGACCTTTTACTGTCCAGATAATTTATATCACTTCTTGGAATTTTTACAATTATTCCATATGCAAACATAAATATAGCAAATACAAATGCAGCAAACAGAATAATATCAGGTGAGAATATAAAGCTTCCAAGTATTGAATTCAAAACTGACTTAAATACTTCATCAGCCAAAGTCAGCAGCTTTAGTACAAGTGCAAGTATAGGAATTGCTATCGCTGTACCTATAAGTACATATATTACCTTATGTCCTTTTTTATTATTTTCCTTTCTATAAGCCGAATAGTCTACAAACGGCTCCGATATATATTCAAATGGAGCAATTACAATTACATCAAAAAAAGCCAAAAATGCTTTGAACAGACTCCAGCTTTTAGTATCATAAAAATAACCTAACAGTCCAAATATCTCTAATACCAAAATACCGGAATTGCATATAAATATAATTATTCCGTCAGCAGTCAGGCAAACTGCTATACCAAACAAAAGCATTCCCACAAAATAGAAAATAAGCTTTTTCTGTTTCGACAATGCTTCAGATATTGTTATCACTGTACCATTCTTACCCGCTGTATATTGTTCATACTTCACAAGTCCGAAACTTATAAAAAGAGCTGATATGATTGTGAATATTGGTGTCATAATGCCAGACCAGTTTCTATACAGACAAAATGCACACAATAATGCATAAACAATTACCGGAATTCCCATAATTGCATATCGTGCTGCTGATTCATGCGGATGTTTTACAATCGGCTTTTGATAGTTCTGGTATGGCATTCCATACTGCAGTGGCACATTACCATTTCTCATATTATACTGTGGCATCGCCTGATTCGGTATATTATATTGCCTCGGCATTGCCTGATTTGGCATATTATTCTGCTGTGGCACAGGCTGATTTGGCATACCATTCTGCTGTGGCATCGCCTGATTTGGCATATTATTTTGCTGCGGCACAGGCTGATTCGACATCATCGGTGTGTTCTCTTGATATGGAGCACTGCCATTTCCCTGCATATTACTATTTTCCATAATATATAAACTCCCTTCGCAAAAATAACAGTTTATTTTATATATTGCTTTTAATAAATAGTATATTTGATTTTACTTTAATACGCAATTTAAAAAAAATTAAAAACAGCACTAAAATATTATGAACCAGACGTAATAGTATTTTTATGACAGTCTTATCGTTTTTCTACTTCTGCATATACTATGTATCTTGAATTTTTATGGTATTTTATCTTGAATTTCTATGGGTATTTTTATGTTTTACTTGTATGTCCCTGTGCATTATAATAAAAATAAGATTTTAAATGTATTATAATGAGAGGTGATTATTGTGTCCGGGCAAAATACAACAAAGGGGCGAAAAATAAAATACCAGATTATGATTTTATTTTTGTGTTCAATTATTATCCCTGTATGGCTCCTTGGTGCATTTTCTATTATGCAGCTCAGGAAAAAAATGGTCGATTATAATCAATCTCTCGTGCAAGCAGATTGTGTTCGTATCAATTCAACATTATTTGATATAACTACATCAATATATACTTCTACAGAGTATATTACAAATAATGTTTCATATATGGAATTTTTAGGTTCAGACTATACTACTAAATATAAGGAAGCTTATGATGCCTGTGAAACTGCACTTTCACATATACATAAAGATATGGCTGCTGTATCATCACTGGCATTATATACGGATAACCCTTCTATTCCTGAAGGTTCATATATAAAATATATCCAAAACTATGATAATGAGGAATGGTATAAGGTGCTTCCTGATGGCTGCCGTGAAAGCTGGCTTTTTGTAAATCATACCAACAGCCGGGGGCAGCAGGTATCAGAACTTTGTCTTATACGTCGTATGGGTACTATATCACCGGCTTATAACACATATCTTGTCATTTTTCTGGATAACAATAATTTGAAGAACAGACTTAATCCCGGCAGTTTTCAGGTATCAGTTTCTTTAAATGATATTGTATTTTATTCAACACAAAGTGCTGACATCAATACTTTAATGAAATTTCCTGAAGATAAATCAGATAATTATTGTAATTTCTCCGGGACAATGGAAACAAATAACGAAAAAACAATTACCAGTATAATTACATATAAATCGTATAGAACCAATAACTTTTTCTATGTAAGAGTAGATGATAGTGATGCATATACGGAAATAAACAATATAACCATAACATATATATTTTTTATTATTTTCCTGACATTTATACCTGCAATTGTTATATTCAAATATTCGACATATTTTAGTAACAGAGTTACCACTTTGAAATCTGCCATGCATCAGGCAAGTCTTGGTGACTATAACATTATAGACAGCTTTGAAGGAAGTGACGATGAACTGGCAACTACATTTGAAGACCTTAAATCAACTGTGAATATAGTACAGCAAAAAGAAGCCCATTACTATAATGCTCTTATTGATAAACAAAAGCTTATTAATAAACAGCAACAGATGGAATACAATATGCTTGCAAGCCAGATAAATCCGCATTTTCTATATAACACACTTGAAACTATACGCATGCAGGCACTTGCTGCCGGTAACAAAGACGTAGCAACCTCTATCAAGCTATTAGGCAAATCGATGCACTATGTTCTGGAGAATACAGGTACTACACGCACCACATTAAGCAAGGAACTTGATTATGTAAAAACATACCTCTCCATACAGCATCTTCGTTTTCAGGACAGGGTAAATTCAGAAATAACTATTTCGCCGGAACTGAACACGGACAATATACAGATACTTCCACTCCTAATCCAGCCTATAGTAGAAAATGCCATAGTACACGGATTGGAAAATGCAAGTGGCACAGGTTATATTACTATCACAGTAGAGGATGTATCCGGACTGCTTCATATAGTGATATCAGACAACGGCTGTGGTGTTTCTGAGGATGAACTCAAACGTGTCATCCATAATATGAACCATCATGAAAGTAATTCACAAAGCATAGGACTATATAATATAAATAAACGAATAAAACTCTTCTATGGAGATGAATATGGTTTAAACCTGTCAAGTGATGATAGACATGGTTTTACCGTAATTATTGATTTACCATATTCACCGGTAAATGATATATAATATAGTATAACAAGTTACAGACTGATTAGCAGATAATATGAAAGAAAGCATAACTTTCATTACTTTTTGTGCTGCCTACAGGGAATACAGCAGAATGGAGTTTAACATGACAGATAGTTTTATCAAAGTATTAATAGTAGACGACGAGAAAATAATAAGGCAGGGGCTTAAATATATGCTGGACTGGAACGAGGCTGGCTTTGCTATATGCGGCGAAGCAGATAATGGTCTTACCGCCCTCGAAAAAATTAAAGAATTAAATCCGGAGCTTGTCCTTATGGATATCAGAATGCCACAAATGACAGGAACAGAACTTATGGAAAAAGCCCGGGCATCAGGATATGCAGGCGAATTTATCATTCTTTCCGGATATTCTGACTTTTCATATGCACAAACTGCCATGCACTATGGTGCATCATGTTATCTTACAAAACCTATAGATGAAGATGATCTGGCTGATGCATTAAACACAGTAAAAGCAAAATTATCAAAAAAGCATGAAAACCAGAAATCTCTGATTAATTATGCTTCTAAAGCAAAGAAATCTATACTATATAATATATTACATGGTGTTCCTGATGCAGATGTAGATTATCAATCACTTGGACTTGCTTCACATATATACCAGCTTGTTATATATGAGAGCTATACTCCTTACTATTCTACCTACAATTTTGCTGATCTCCTCAGAGTGGCAAATCAGGATAATGAGGCATTTGAACATATAAGCATAGAAAATCATGAAGTAATTATACTTAAAACAGCTTATGCCATTGAAAAATTCAACAGCTGCTTAAATCATTATGCCAAAGGTACCGAAAAAGGTTCTCCTCTGGATATAATATTTCTGACATATGCTCCTATCGTGGACAATATAAAGGAACTGTATGTCTCATACAATATATGCTGTCGCCTTATGTCACGAAGATTTTTCTGTGCCGAGAACCAGCATGTATTATCATACAATGAACTGCCTGATGAAAATCAGCATTCTTCCATTATACTGGATTCACAAACTACTGCGCACTACAGTCAGTTATTTCAGGATGCTATCTGCTCCTACAACAGAAGACATATAACAGAGCTGCTTGCAAGTCTTAAGGAACAGCTTTACATATCTTCTTATGATGTAAACAGTATAAAATATTTCCTGATAGATATATTTATACAAATAAAACAGGGTATATCCTCAAAATACAGTCAGTCAGGTATACCATTTGCACATAATGCTGCCATCATTGAATCAATGACAAATGTACGATACCTTTATGAATTGATTTCATACATGGAAGAACAATTTGAAATGATAATGCGTGCCACAGGAAACAATTCAAGTACAAGCATACTTGATGATATACTCTATTATATAGAACATAATTATCAGCAAAGTCTCAAGCTGGAAACACTTGCTGAAATGTTTGGTTATAACAGTTCATACCTGGGTAAAATATTCAAAGAACGAATAGGCCAGAACTTCAATGCATATCTGGACCAGATACGCATAAAACATGCCATTGAACTTCTAAACGAAACAGACCTCAAGGTTTATGAAATTTCCTCACAGGTCGGATATAAAAATGTAGATTATTTTCAGTTGAAATTCAAGAAGATTGTAGGAACTAATCCTTCTGCATACAGACACGACAAATAATTTTTTATATTAAAATTCCGGAGTTGGTGCTTTCATCCAACTCCGGTTTTTTTCACACATTTATTTGGAGGTTGTGTAATAAATATGTTTTTGTGTTTAATTGAGCTTCTTTGCGGCATCAAATGCTGCAAACTCATCCTGTACATTCTTCATGTCAACCTCAAGAACCTGATCATATCCAAGGCCCTCTACAGTTGTTGTCATTTCGTCAAGTAAGCTGTTGAATGCTGCCTCATCATCAGCAAATATCATTTTCCATGAATACTCAACTATAACCTGCTTGCACTGTTCCTTAATAGTAGCAAGATCTGTTGATAACTCAGGTGTCGCATAATCCGAACCCGGAAGAACTAAGAGCTTGCCCTTCTCATTTAATAAATCAATTGTATTCAGTGCACCACCATTCTGGTCTGACCAGTTCTTAGAAAGAGTTGTAGCAGTACGCTCAAGATAATCATCCCATTTCTGGTAGTTATAACAGATACCTGTATCAGGATCACAGTCAACAAGGCCAACGCTCTTGTAATTAAGCTGACAAGCACCCTCTGTGAATAATCCACCGCCCCATTCTGCTGGAACTTCAAGGTTCTCTGTCTTGTTTACAAATGCCTCTATACCAAAATCTGTAAGAACCGGCTTGCCATCCTTGTTTTCCCATGCAAGTCCTTCAGGACCGGCAGTAGTAGAATTAATAACTGATGATGTAAATACACCTTCCGGTGAATATAACCAGTCAATAAACTTAACAAGTCTTTCCGGATCTTCAGCACCACTGCCAATCATGATACCTGTACCAACTTTACCATATGGCATTGAACCATATTCAAGACACTGCATATCATCAATAATGGCTGTAGCAAATCCTTTGCCTTCTGCTGTGTGCTCAACTGTGTTGTACTGACCAGAACCAAGCCATGGCCAGAATGAATAGAGAACTTCTCCATTCTTGAACTTTGTAGAAAGTGTATCAAAGTTCTGTGTTGTTGACTCAGGGTCAACAAGTCCTCTCTGATTTGCATCAAAGAAGAATTTCAATGTTTTTACATAAATACCATCTTTATCGATAACACTTTGTACTTCGCTTCCGTCTACCTTTGCCATACAGAAACCAAGCTGCTGATATCCATAAAGGCCCTTAATACCATCTGCATTCTGTATAACATCTCCATCCCAATCCTTAAACATTGAAATTGCATAGATGTTATTATTTCCATCCTTTTCACGAGCTGATGTCTGCATCTTTTCGAGAACATCAAGGAAATCATCCAGATTCTTTATTGCAGGATAACCTATATCGCCATACACATCCCATCTTATTGATGGTGCAACTGTCGGCTCTGTTGCATCACAAGGATCAGTAGCTTTAAGTGTTGAAACCTCTGATGGTATAGCATATATTCCATCCTTTTCGGCGAGCTTATTGGCGCTTTCGATTGCTCCCATATACCTCTGAAGGTTTGGACAATCATCTATATACTCGCTTATGTCAAGCACAAGTCCTGCTGCAACAAGATCCTTAAGTCTGCTCTGGTCGAGCTTTGTTATAATAATATCACCTAAGTCACCATTTGCCGTACGTGTCTGATATAATGTATCTCCACCTCCTGCAACATTTGGAGCTATGATATTAAGTTCAATATTAAACTTATCCTTGATATACTTTGCATACCATCCGGTCTGTGTTCCCTGATAGTTAGCCTGATCGTCAAATACATCAAGAACTAATGTTTCAGCATATGTAGATTCACCATTCTCAGAATTGTCTGAGCCGGTATTTTCACTGCTGCTTGTTGTGGTTTTATCATTATTACCACTGTTCCCCTTATCATCACCACAGCCGACAAGCGATGCCATCACAAGAGAAAGTGATAATGCTGTAGCAACAACCTTTCCTAATTTTTTTCTCATAAGATTCTACCTCCT
>JBJEMQ010000224.1:0-8093 GCA_051879755.1 Coprococcus sp.
AATACAGAAGCTGAGGGTACTGAGAATACAACTACAGAAGAGACAACGGAGAAAGACAATAAGAAAGATAATGCAGATGACAAAAATAGCAAAACAGATAAGACTACTACAGAAAAAGAATCTGATACAGAAGAATCAACTCTTGGTGGTGGAGCTTCACAGGTCAATGCAAAAGTAGAAAGACCTACTCAGTACAAGAAAGTAGATAAACGAGAGTCAAGAAATGACTGCTATGGTGATATAGATAAGGTTGCGCTTACAACAGATTATCCATATATTAAGGTAGATAAGGATTATTTTGAAGATGCCTTATTTATAGGAGATTCACGTGTAGAAGGACTTGCGCTTTATTCAGGTATTGAAAATGCTGATTTTGCTTATATGGAGGGACTTACTGTTGATGGTATGATGTCAGAAAGAATAGCTAAGGTTGATGGAGCAACACTTACAATTCCTGAATTGCTGTCATCAAAGGAGTATAAGAAAATATATGTTATGCTTGGTGTTAACGAAGTAGGCTATGATACAGATTACTATGTTAATAATTATATAGAGAAGATACATGAGATTATGGATGCCCAGCCTGATGCGATAGTATTTATGATGGGCTGTATGTATGTTTCTACAGATTATTCTAAGAAGGATGATATAATAAATAATGATAACATAGATGATAAGAACAATGGTATTGCGGCTTATGCAAATGGAATAGACCTGTTTTATTTTGATGTTAATACTGCAATTGCAGATGAAAGCGGAGGCTTGAAGAAAGAGTATACATGGGATGATATACATCTTCAGGCGCAATATTATGTTCTCTGGGAGAATTATTTACTTGAGCATGGACTAGAGGATGATATGTGGAAATAATGTCGGCTTTTATTGATGAATTTGGAAATATGTGATACACTATCTGATAAAGTTACTTATTGGAAGTATTAACGAAAGGTAAGATGAATATGAAGAAACCGAAAAATGAATTGATGATATTTGTTGCCGGACTTGTAATGCTTGTGGCAGGTTTGTTTATATTGTCACAGAGAGTTATTGTTTACTCCAGTTTATTTAGTGGCGGTGGATTGAGATTAGGTGGCTTGAATGTTACTGCCGGACTTATCATAGTGCCATTTATTATTGGAGTTGTCTGGATGTTTATGACCGGATCATTTGCATCTAAGGTGTTTACATCACTTTCTGTATTGGTTATCATTATTGCGATAATTATGAGTACAAATTTCCATTTAAATTCTATGACGATGTTTGACTGGATATTAATTCTTGTTTTAATATTTGGCGGCCTGGGATTTATTGGGAAGGTTGTTCTTGCAGATCCTGACAGAAAAAAATCAAAGAACGATGAATATCAGGAATTAAAAGAACGTATGGATGAACTTGATAGAAATAAATAAAAAATACATTATTGATGAGGGTAAAACAGGAGGAGAAGAAAATGATAGTAGTAAATACAGAGAACATACCGGGAAGACAGTATCAGGTATTATCGCTTGTTACAGGATGTTGCATAGTATGTAAGAATATAGGAAAGGATATTGGTGCATCATTCAGGAATATGGTTGGTGGCGAGATGAAAGCATATACAGAGCTTATGTGTGAGGCAAAGGACAAGGCTGTCGGATATATGATTGGACAGGCTCAGAGCATGGGAGCGGATGCTATTGTAAATGTACGTTTTTCATCTACAACTATTGTTGCAGGAGGCGCTGAGATACTTGCAGCAGGAACTGCAGTCAAGTTTATCGCTTAAGAAATATGTAAATTAAATATTATAAAAGCAGGCTTCATAGCAGGTGCCATTGACACATTTATGAGAAGTCTGCTTTTACTATATTTTATAGAATTTTTATAACACATAAAATAATATAATGGTATAATGTGAATACTTAACGAATGCGGGCGCAGACAGCATAGTTTTTATGGCAGAATGTGTATTGATGACATAAAACGGAAAATGCAGCATGGATATCTCGTTTGCATTTGATTTATTAAGGAGGATATTATTATGGGATATTTTTATGACGCAACTTATATTTTTGTTATTATAGGAGCAGTTATAAGTATAATTGCGTCCATTAATGTTAAGTCTACTTATTCAAAGTACAGTAAGGTGACCAGCCGGACTGGACTTACTGCTGACAGGGTAGCAGAGATGATATTAAGGGGTGCAGGTATATATGATGTAAGAATAGAGAGAATAGGAGGAAAGCTGACAGATCATTATTCTCCAAAGGAAAAGGTGCTTCGTTTATCGGATTCTGTATATGGTTCTACATCGGTAGCGGCAATAGGTGTTGCAGCACATGAATGTGGTCATGCAATACAGCATGCAGAAGGATATTCACCACTTAAATTTCGTTCAGCTATTGTTCCTGTTGTGAATATCGGTTCAAAGCTTTCATGGCCTGTTATTCTCATTGGCCTTTTGCTTGATAAGACAGATTTAATGAATTTGGGTATTATTCTGTTTTCATTTATTGTAATATTCCAGGTGATTACACTTCCTGTGGAATTTAATGCATCTAAGAGGGCAATTACAATATTGAATAATGGTGCATTGCTTTATCCTGATGAAATTGCTTATGCAGACAGTGTGCTTACGGCAGCAGCGCTGACTTATGTAGCAGCTATGGTTACATCTGTTTTACAGCTTTTAAGACTTATTACAATATTTGGAAGAAGAAATTAGCATTAATAAGCAACATTTACACATAGAGGTTTGTGGATGGATACTAAAAAGAAAAGATTAAAAATATTCTTTATATATTTGTTTGTTCTGGTTCTGGTGGCCGGAATTATATGTATATGGGCACTAAATAGAGATAAATCTATAAAAATTCCATATACTACATTTGAAGAATATCTTGAAAATAATCAGATAAAGGAAGCTGTCATACAGGAAGAAAATGTATATTTTATATTAAAGGATGATATTGATACACAGTATGTAACTGATAATCCTGATTATGACAGATTTAAAGAGCAATTATTAATTCATGGCGTTGATGTGACAGTAGAGTCAGCAGGTGCAGATATATTCTATATAGCTATGGATATAATATTTGACCTTATATTTGTAGCCATGCTTGTTGGTGCTGTGTGGTTTGTTGTATTTAAGATAGGAAGGCAGTTTAAGGTAATAAGGCATGTTGATGCTTCTTTTGATGATATAGCAGGTATGGACAGACTGAAAGCGGATATGAAACAGCTTGTCGGTCTTTTAAAAAATCCTGACGAATATAAAAGTCAGGGGATACGTCAGCCAAAGGGGGTACTTCTCGTTGGACCTCCGGGAAATGGTAAGACTTTATTTGCAAGAGCACTTGCCGGAGAAGCGAATATGAATTTCATTGCAACAAAGGCAACTGATTTTCAGAGTATGTATATGTCTATAGGTCCGGCAAAGATAAAGAGACTGTTTAAAACAGCAAGAAAGTCGAAACCATGTATTATATTTATAGATGAGTTTGATGGCATAGGAGAAGCCAGAAATTATGCCGGTCAGGCAATTGATAAGGAAAATAACAGAATGATAACTGCACTTCTTAATGAGTTAGATGGTTTTGAGCAGAATGGCTCAGGTATTCTTGTTATAGGTGCTACTAATAATATAGCAAATCTTGATCCTGCACTGATAAGGGCGGGAAGATTTGACAGGAAGTATAAGATAGATAATCCGGATATTACAACTATAAATCAGTTGGTTGATATGTATATGGGAAGCCGCAAGCTGGCAGATAATATATCAAAGGATAAACTGGCAGAGTTTTTGAAAGGAAAAAGCTGTGCCCAGATAGAGGCGGTTATTAATGAAGCATTAATGGAGGTTGACAGAAGAGAAGGTAATGAAATCACAGAAGCTGATATTAATGCGGCAATTAAGGTAATCAATATATAAAGGAATGGAATCTATGGGCAGAAAGAAAATAAAGGACAGCTATGGGCTTGTCTTTGGTGGCGGAGGAGGCCGTGGCTCCTACGAGATTGGAGTATGGAAGGCACTAGAAGAGTATGGAGATTATTTCAATATAGGTGCTGTATCGGGAAGCTCGGTGGGTGCACTTAATGCAGCGCTCTATGCCTGCGGAGATTTGAATAAAGCAGAGCAGATGTGGCATGATATTACCAACGAGAAAATACTTTCTAATAAGACTATAGAAGATGAAGACAGAAGCAGATTTTTTGATAATTTAATAGAAAAAATTCAGAACATCAGTAATCCGGTCATTTCTGATATGGTAGAAAAGATAGGTCTTGAGTCTGTTGCTAAGGGAATGAGGATAAGAGATGGTTTCTTTTCAAGAGATGGTCTTACGGACATATTAGTTAATTCAAATATATTAAAAGGTATAAGTGATTCAGATATTCCCTGTTATGCTACGTGTCTTAAAGTAGAGGGCAAGCCTGAGCCAATCAGGTTTCTTTTAAATGAACTTGATGAAGAACAGAGACTAAAGGTGTTGTTGGCATCCTCTGCAATTCCTGTTGTATTTCCAATGGAAACTATAGATGATACAAGATATTATGATGGCGGATTTTTCCTGGGAGGCGATAGTGTACCTATACAGCCACTTTATGATGAAGGCTGGAGAAAGTTTATAGCAGTACATTTAGACGAAAGACCTGTAGCAAGATTTTCTGATGCAAAGATTATCCATATATATCCATCAGATAAATTAGGTGGCGCATTAGATGGAATGCTGGATTTCTCACCTGAAGGTGTTGACAGAAGATGCAGACAGGGATATGAAGATACGAAAATAATTTTAGGAGAATATATAAAAAACACAGACTTCACATATAAAAATTAGTATGTAGAGCAGATTGTAATAAATCTGCCCGGTTCACTCATCAAGTGCGAAGGCTGATAAAAAAAATAAATTGAAATACGAGTAAGGAGGTTATGATTTATATATTGATAATAATTGATATAAGAATATTATCATATATATGTTAAGAGCATGGGAAAGATATATTTTACACGACATGGACAAACTGTATGGAATGTTGAGAATAAAATTTGCGGAGCAACAGATATAGAACTGACGGAGCTCGGACATGAACAGGCTCGGCAGCTCGGGCAGTTAATAAGAGATGGAAATTATCATATAGATGAGATACTATATTCACCACTTGTAAGGGCTTCTGAAACAGCAAGACATATATCAGAACAGACAGGTATAAAGATGCGTGAGGAGCCAAGACTTAAAGAACAGAATTTTGGACGCTATGAAGGTACTGCAAGGAATGGGCAGGAGTTCAAGAAGGCTAAAGAGCACTTTATAGATGGTTATGATGGTGGAGAGACTATGTTGCATTTATGCCAGAGAGTATATAATCTGCTGGATGAGTTAAAGGCTGAGTCAGATAAAAAGACATATCTTCTTGTAGCTCATAATGGAATATCAAGGGTAATTCAGTCATATTTCAATAATATGACAAATGAAGAATATGCAGCTTTTGGAATAAAAAATTGTGAGATAAGAGAGTATGAATTCAATTAGAAATGTAATTAAACGATGGCTTGCTTTGCTTTTGACAGTTGTCGTTATAACAGGATATTTTGATATATATTGTGATGAGGTAAATGCCGCAGAGGCTACAGAGGCAGAAGCTGTACATAACAGTCAGAGTATTGAGGCTTGCGAGAACCCGGAAGTTGCCGAAATAACAGAAGATGCAGACAGCGCGATGGAAGTAATGGAGCTCCTTAGTGAAAATGCTTCTGTGGATTATTCCGTAGATGAAATTGATTCACCATTTGCCCTGAAATGTCTTGTGCTTACGGCAGATAATCTTCAGGATACATATGGCGCTTCAGATATAATACATTATGAAGCTTATGATGAATATATTCTTAGCTTTGAGACGATAAGAGATACAGAGTATGCCTATTATGAAATCTGCGATGATTATGGTGAGTACAGCTGTTTCCCTGACCAGATTATCGAGACAGATGATATGCTTATGGATGTGTCTGACGTAGAACCGGCAGAATGTAATTCATGGGGCACAGAATATATGGGCCTTGATTATCTTAAGTCTGCATATAACTATTATGATATAAACCAGCAGGTAAAGGTTGCTGTTATAGACAGCGGAATTATTCCGGACCGCGAAATATTTGCCGGAAGAATAGATATGGAAAACAGCTATAATTTCTATTCGCAGGATGATAATATTATTGATAATATGGGACATGGAACTCATGTAGCAGGTATTATTGCAGATGCAACTCCGAAAAATGTACAATTAGTAATTCTTCGCTGCTGGGACAATGGTTCATCAACAAATCTTGCTATTATGACTTCGTTGCAGCATGCAATTGATATGAAGGTGGACATTGTTAATATGAGTCTGGGCTGGTATAGTGCGTCCGGAAACTTTAATATCGAAAATGAAAACAGTTTTTTCTTTAAATTCAATCGGGTAATAGATGAAGCTGTAAATAGAAATATAGTTATATGCTGTGCGGCAGGGAATAATGCATCAGGTAATAAGAATCCTGATGTCAAATGTTCATATCCGGCAAATAACAGCTCTGTTATAACTGTTACAGCATTGACGAAGAACAGTGATAACATTGTTGAATTTGCAAAAGAATATTCAAGCTATGGAGATACTGTAGATTATGCAGCACCGGGAACTGCCATACTATCTGAAGCCTTGAATGGCAAAGAAAAAAAGAACGGAACTTCCATGGCATCTCCCCATGTGGCAGCGGCAGCAGCTTATATAAAGATGATAGAGCCCGGTGCAGATACGACAATTGTGGAAAAAAGACTTTCACGTTATGCCGTAGACCTTGGCGAGCCGGGATGGGATAAATATTATGGAAACGGTTATATTAATCTTCGTACATATTTTAAAGACTGCGGACTTAGAAAACGTGGTGAGTTAGCAACAAAGACAGATGCCAATCCGGTAACAGATAAGGTGCTTCCGGTATTAAGTTTTAAGAACGGTACGGTAAATAAGAATTACGGAAATGCTGATTTCACAAATGAACTGACAGATAATTCCGATGGAACAGTATCATATACTACAAGCAATAGAACGGTTGCAACGGTGGATGATAATGGCATAGTACATATAGTTGGGGCAGGAACATGTATTATTACAGCGGAGCTTCTGGAGACAGACAGATTTCTTGGTACTTCTGCGTCATATACATTAGATGTTTCAAAAATTGATTTGACGAGAAAAACTGTAAAGCTGTCGCAGACGGTGTATACATATGATGGAAAGGCCTGTAAACCTGATGTGATTATAAATGGTGTTACTGCAGATAATTATAAGGTGTCCTATTCCGGTTATAATAAAGTCGGAACGGCATTGGCAACGATAACAGGTACAGGTAATTATACAGGAACAGTAGTGTTGAGTTACAGGATAAATCCTGCTGATGCGCAGATTACATCTGCATCGAATACTTCTAAAGGTATTAAGCTGGTATGGAACAGAGTAAAAGGCGCGGCAGGTTACAGAGTATACAGAAAAACAAGCTCTTCCAGTTACAAATGTATAGCGAAGTTAACCGGTGCAACTGCCCGTACATATATAGATAAGACAGCAAAAAGCGGAACAAAATATACATATATGGTAAGAGCATATAATGGAAATGTTATAGGTTCGGAAAAGAACAATAAGTCATTAACCAGACTTGATACAACTGTTGTAACAGCGGTGAACAGACCTGCAGGAATAAGGGTGGCTTGGAGTAAGGTAAATGGTGCAGCAGGTTATAAGGTGTATAGAAAGACAGGCGGTGGCAGCTATATTCTTATTGCAAAGGTCAAGTCATCAAAAACAGCATATATAGATAGGAAGGCTGTAGTGGGAACTTTAAACAAATATATAATTATTCCATACAAGGGTGCGACAAATGCTGCAAAAAGCTCTGCAACAAGAGCGGTAAGGAGAAGATAGTAAAGTGGAGCAGATAAATAATAATTCTGAACAGGAGTTTTTCGTACAGCTTACAGAACATATGAAAGAGGATATAGAAAGCTGTAGGGAAGATATTGAATATAGAAAGCAGGCAATAAAGAAACAGAAGAAATATATGCGTGACAGTC
>JBJEMQ010000225.1:0-8079 GCA_051879755.1 Coprococcus sp.
CAAGTAACTTCTTCTGACAGATATGGATTAATACGACGCACCTCATCTCCATCAATCATTCTTACATCCAGTCCGACTTTAACAGCCCTTTCAGTAAGGCCTGTTAATATCTGCTTATGCTGCTCCGTTTTGCCGAGTCTCAGATTACCATTCTGATGATATTCACAATCTGTTTCCAATTCTTCTGAAAGTGTCGGCCAAAGATTCTTTATTCCATACATCACCAACGGAAGTTCTCTTGGGTCACGTCCTGACTGACGAACTCCACCACCATTTCGGCTGGAGCCTCCATTTCCAAAATGATCAGAGCCTTCCAGGCAAATTACATCTACCCCTCTTTTTGCAAGATAATAACTGATAGAACACCCTATGATTCCTCCACCTATTACAACAACTTCAGCATTATTACTCATTGTCCTCGTCCTCCTTTGCTTCATTTGCAAAAATGCGCATCTCTATCGGACGCATTGGAACACGCGATGTTGCCGGCTCCAATTCCGCAGGCGATATACCAAGTTCCTTTGCAACAATTGCCTTAACCAGCTTGCTGCAGGTCTGTCCCTGGCAAAGTCCCATTCCTGTTCTCAAATATCTTCTAATCTCTGTCATTGTCCACATACCTTCGTGAACCGCTTTTCTGATTTCACCCTTTGTCACCTCTTCGCAACGACAAATAAGCATATCATCATCCGGTCCCGGAATAAATGGTCCAATATCTCTTGAACGGTCATTTACTGAATTCATATCGATTTTCCTCCTGTCCTAAATCACTTTAAAAAATCTTGCTGTCATTGCATATTCCTTTGGTACACGCATAGTTAACAGATGTGTCTTATCATATGCTTTTGCACTTTTTACACTTACGACTTCCGCATCACAAACTATCTGCCCACTTCTGCTAAGTGCCTTTCCCTTTGCTCCGTTTTCCGGAAGTGGAAGAAATTCATATGGAAGTGTAACGGTAGCTGTTCCATCACCACAGTCCTCATCCACCAGAAAGATTGCCTGTCCCGAACAGCTTGCTACACACATTCCACAATTAATACAATCCGGTTTATCCAGAACAATTGGTAATGAAGTAATATTTTCCCCAATGGAAATACAACCTTTTGGGCATGCATCCTGACATGGATTACAAGGAATATTCTGTGTACATTCAATTACAGGATGAACACCTTTCTTGTGTGTAACTCCAGGGAATCGTTCAATCTCATCATCTGCAACATATCCATTTTTCAAAAGATTTGTTGAAATATCAATTCCTTCCTCAGTCTTCTCAATTGCCAGCCCTCTGTTTTTTGGAGCAAACATTCCCTGACGAAGATCATCTAACGCTTTATCAAGAGTTGAAAGTTCACTGTCCAATTCTTCTTTTTCAATATAACCAAGATATTCTGCGGCTGCTATTCCTGCCATTTTACCTTCTATCATTGCCGAGGATGCCTCTTCAATACCTGATACATCACCTGCAACAAATACTCCCGGAAGAGAAGTCCGTCCATATTCATCACAGACAGGAACCTGACCGCCCCTTTTAGGATTATCCTCCATTTCACATCCTGCCATTTTCAGAAGCTGTGACATCGGAGACAGCCCGACTGCAAGGCATATTGTGTCTACATCAAAATGCTTCTCTGTTCCCGGAATAAATTTAAAATTGCTGTCCACTTCAGCAATCGTAACTCCTGTTACACATTCCTCTCCCTCTGCTTCAACAATAGTATGGGACAAATAGAATGGTACTCCCGTTCGTGCTATCTTGGCTGCATGTACTCCATATCCTCCAACTCTTGGAGCTGCGTCAACTAATGCTACTACATCACATCCACACTGCATAAGCTGAAAAGAAACAACAAGTCCAACATTTCCCGAGCCAAGCATAAGCACTTTCTTGCCCGGAAGCACCCCATGCAAATTCATCATTGTCTGCGCAGCACCTGCACCAATTACACCCGGAAGTGTCCATCCAGGAAAGGTAACCATATTCTCTGCAGCACCTGTAGCAATAATTACTGCATCACCTTTGTAATGGTAAACCGCCTCCTTGATTCTAACCACAACCTCTTTATCCTGATAAAGTCCGATTACGGTTGCATTTAAAACAACTTCTACACCTGCCTCATCGGCCTCATCTAAAAGTTGCTGACCAATTACAAAGCCTCTAACCTTTGCTCTATGCTCTTTCGATCCAAAAAACTTATGTATCTGCTTAAAAAGCTGTCCGCCCGGCTTTTCATTTTCATCAAAAACAACGACCTTGAGCCCTCTTTTAGCTGCCTCAATTGCAGCAGATAAACCGGAAGGACCGGCTCCAACTATTATAAGATCATATCTCTTCATTCTTGTCTCCTCCTTACTGCACTTCAAATGGCTTATCACTTACACCATACTGTGTCTTTACTTCCATGCCGGCTCTAAGCGGTGTAATACATGTTCTTACATTAGGAACACCATCCACTATCATTACACAATCAGTACATCTGCCTATGGCACAGAAAATGCCACGTGGCTTATGTTCTTTTTTTGTATATCTATGAACCATCACACCTGATGCTTTAAGCGCTGCAGCAATCGGCTCACCCTCATACCCTTCTATTTCCTGACCATCAAATGTAAATTTGACTTTTTCTCCTTTTTCCTGAACACCAAGTATCGGATGCTCCTTTATTCTCTCTGCCATAATCTATCATTCCTTTCTGTTTTATTACACGATTGTCCGCGTCAAATCTTAAAAAGCGTCTAAACCAATGCATTTCACATTGACTTAGACGCCTTTGCCTGTTTCTATATATCTGCCATATAAAAAGTTAACTCTATAACTTATTATCCACAATTGTAACCATAAGTTCAAAATAAAAATTGTATAAATCAGAACAATTTGAATATTTTTCTCAACATATTTGTTGCCGCTTCTTTAGTAACCGAAATCGGAGCCAATCCCGCCAACGGTTCTGTCACTACCCGTTCTGACAGTTTATCAATATCTACCGGTTCTGTCATATAATCTTCTACTTTTTTTACTCCAATTGTTTCATAAGCAAATTTCATATATGCCTCAGATGCCTTTTTACCAATTTTCTCCGGGCTTTCACCACCGTCGAATTGTGCACCAAGAATCTCACCAATATCTTTTACTTTATCCGGCAACGCAGCACTAATCTCTTCTAATACAACAGGAAGAGAATATGCACAACATGCACCATGGGGAATATGATACATACCTCCAATTACATGTGCAATTGAATGTCCCACATGCGCACTTGAATTGGCAAGCATCCATCCTCCAAGAGAAGCTGCCACATGCATTTTTGTACGCGCCTCCATATCATTTCCATCTTTTATAACTTTTGGAAGATTTTCAACAACATTCTCCATAATTGCTTTTGTAATCATATCCGACATAGGATTTGCCAGATTGGTAGTATACCCTTCTGCGGCATGCGAAAATGCATCAAGTCCGGTCATAACTGTAAGTCCTAACGGCATCCCGGCCGAAAAAACCGGATCAATTACAGCAAATTCGCTCATCCCATTTTTTGCAAGAATAGCAGCTTTCATATCATTAGCAGTATCTGAAATAATAAGACCATTTGAAAGCTCAGAACCCGTTCCTGAAGTAGTTGGCACGCTCATCAAACCAAGAGATTTTTTCATTTCCTTTTCAGGATTAGCATATTCTAAAATATGTCCTCCGTTTACTCTCAAAATATTGATTCCCTTTGCTGTATCAATTGCACTTCCGCCACCAATTCCTACCACACAATCGCATTCCTCTTGTAAACATATGAAGCCACCTTCGTCAACCACTTCTGCAGGCGGGTCCGGTAATACCTTATCAAATTCTACAACATCAATCCCGGAATTTTTTAAACTGTCAATTACCTTATTAATGATTCCTGCAGCTTTCACTCCACTATCATACACCACAAAGGCTTTTTTGTACCCAGCCTCTTTTAACGCATTTCCCATATTTTTATGACAATTTACCCCAACCATAATCTTTACATTTTGCATACATGTAAAATCTACCATTGTTATTTCTCCTTTCCTTAATCCGGCATATTAAAACATTCCTTGCTTTGCGTATTCAAACACTTATCGGATATCTCAATTCTACCAACTTGTTCTTTCTTTAAATTGTATTTTTAAGTACAAGCCTTTCAAAGGAGAAAATATTCTACAATAATCCGGTCACATTCATTTTTCTTAGAACAACTTTTTTATCGCTCCTTTTTCCACACTGTTCCTGTCATTCCAATGTCCTCTTCAAAAAATACCGGGTCTTTTCCTATTTTCTTCTGTTCCTCATAATTTTTCAATACCCTAAGAGCAGTTTCACCAAGAAATAATATAGCTATTATATTAACGATGGCCATGCATCCCATTGTGACATCAGCAAGATTCCATATCAAAGAAAAATCAGCCTGTGCTCCAAAGAAAATAGCCAATATACAAGTAAGGCGAAAAATAAGCAGCAGTATTTTGCTATTTCTGATAAATAAGATATTTGACTCTGCATAATAATAGTTGCCTATCAGGCTGCTAAAGGCAAACGCAAAAATTGAGATGGTAATAAAATGAATTCCCCATCCACCCACATTTGCACAAATAGCTGACTGTACATATGGAATTCCATCAAGTATACCGCTTCTTCCCTCCACACCTGAAACAAGCAGCATCATAGCTGTACTTGAACAAATAAGAATGGTATCAATAAATACAGAAATAATCTGTACCAGCCCCTGTTTTACAGGATGACCTACATCTGCCGAAGCAGATGCATTTGGAGCACTCCCCATTCCTGCCTCATTTGAAAACAAACCACGCTTAATACCAATAACAACTGCACTTCCTGCAAACCCACCCATCATTGCCTGCATATCAAATGCATTTTCAAATATTACAGCAACAATTCCCGGCAAATCTGTTATGTGCATAATCATTGTCACAAATCCAATTAATATATAAATTAATGCCATAATGGGAACCAGCACAGAAGTAATAAACCCTATTCGTTGGACACCACCCCATATTACCAGTCCTGCCACCGCTGCAAGCACAAGCCCTAACAGCATCGGAAACACTGTATCCGTATAATCCGGTATATAGTATGCAAATGCAGATGAAATATTATATGCCTGCAGACCATTAAATCCATATGCAAAACATATAATCAAAAGAATTGAGAACAATATTCCCATCCAGCGCTTTCCAAGTGCATGTTCCATATAATATGATGGACCACCACGGAACTGTCCATTTTGTTTTATCTTATACACCTGTGCCAGCGTGCTCTCAACAAATGCAGATGCCCCACCAATAACCGCAGTAACCCACATCCAAAATACTGCTCCCGGTCCGCCTGCCGCTATAGCCGTAGCAATCCCGGCTATATTTCCTGTGCCAACTCTTGATGCAGTAGATATCATTAATGCCTGAAATGACGATACCTTCTTCTCACCATTTTCTCTGTCTTCAGAACGCTCAAGCATAGAAACTATTCCATCTTTTAAAAGCCGAAACTGTACTCCCTTCGTGCGAATCGTAAAGTAAATTCCCGTCCCCACCAAAAGTATAATTAGTATATATGTGTACATTACATTGTTTATTTTTGTAAGTATATCATTAATTGACATATTGTCGTTTTCTCCTTTTTATCATTCTGTTTTCAATATTAACGCACGTATATTTTTCTGATAATATTCCTGCTAATATAGATAATACCCATATTTGATAAAAACAAAACAAAAAGGCTGGCAATTTAACGATTTCTATATCAACCAAGGGCTGGCGCAGATAATTGCGCCAGCCCTTGGAGTTATTCCTGTAATTCCTCTTCTGTTCTCTTAAATACATCTGCAAGCTCAGCAATCAAATCATCTGCTTCTTCTATTCCAACAGATAATCTGAGTACACTTTCCGTAATACCATTCTTTGCAAGTATATCCTTTGGCACATCTGCATGTGTCTGCGTTACAGGATATGTAATTAAAGTCTCCACACCTCCAAGGCTCTCTGCAAATTGTATAAGCTTTACCTTTTCCAGAATTGATAATGCAAATTCTCTGCTCTCAACCTCAAATGTGAGCATTGCACCAAAGCCACGGCTCTGCCTGCGCATTATCTCATAACCCGGATGCGTTTTCAAACCAGGATAAATAACTTTTTTTACTGCTTTTTGCTTTTCCAGCCATCCGGCAATTTTAATGGCGTTACTCTGTGCTTTCTCCATTCTGACCGCCAGAGTCTTTATTCCTCTTATCATTAACCAGCTGTCAAACGGTGCCAGCCCCGCACCTGTTGTTTTTATATTAAACCGCAGCTTCTCTGAAATATCATCTCTTGCAGTAACCAAAAAGCCTGCCAGCGTATCATTATGTCCACCCAGATATTTTGTTCCACTATGAACGACTACATCTGCTCCCAAATCTAATGGATTTTGGAAATAAGGTGATAAAAATGTATTGTCTACAATAAGAATCAGCTGATGAGCTTTAGCTATTTTACTCAATTTTTCAATATCTGTTACATTCATCATCGGATTTGTAGGTGTCTCAACATAGATTGCTCTGGTATTATCTTTAATAAAGGCTTCTACATCCTCGCTACAGCAATCAATTCCGGTAAATTCAATTCCGTTTTTCTTTGAAATATTATCGAACAGCCTTATAGTTCCGCCATATAAATCCGCATCTACAATTAAGTGATCTCCCGGTTTAAAAAGCTCCATTAATGCCGAAATGGCAGACATTCCTGTAGTAAATGCTAATGCATCCTTACCATTTTCAAGTGAAGCAACTATTTTTTCCAAATGCTCTCTTGTAGGATTTTGTAATCTGCTATAATCATAGCCTGTACTTTTTCCCACACCACCATGAGCAAACGTAGCGGTCTGGTAGATTGGATAGCTTATTGAACCATAATGTTCAACCGCAGCATTCTCATCTTCATAATGTATACATTTAGTTGTTATACTTCTAGCCATATACTCAATTCTCCTTTTCTAATATGCCCGCCCCTCACTTCGTTTAAGCGGTATTTTATCGGAATACATACGATGCTTGGCATCATATACTTTTCTCCTAAACTTTAGTCAAGTGTATTCATTTGAAACTGTTTTTCAAAAATACATTCATATTTTATCATCAATAATTACTTATAGCTAATCCAAAAAAAGTATTATGGCTTATAGCCATAAGCTATAAGCCATAATACTTTTTATTTCATCGCCTTTTCTTTGAACTTTGAAATTTCTTCCAGATACTTTTGTCCAAGAGGACTGATTGCCGCACCTTTTCTTGCCAGATATCCAATTGTCATTTTTTCATCACATTTAAGTTTAACTGCACAATATTCACTTCCGTTCAATTCTTCACATATAATGCCTGAGCATAATGTATATCCATTTAATTCAACCATAAGATTAAGTAATGTCGCCCTGTCATTTGCCTTAATCAATTTCTTATATTCATATGTACTCAAAACCTCTTCAGCAAAATAAAACGAATTATATTCCCCCTGTTCAAATGATAAGCACGGATATTCTTTCAGTTCCTCCAAAGATATTTCCTTTTCATTTGCAAGAGGATGTCCTTTCCACATATATGCATATATACCGCAAACTAACAATTCATGGAATTCCAGACCATATTCATCAAATAATTTAGTCAGTACCTTATGGTTAAATTCATTTATATATAAAATTCCAATCTCACTCCGATAATTTTTTACATCATTAATTACCTCATATGTTTTTGTTTCATGTACTGCAAATTCATATTCATCCATACCGAACTGCTTTACCATCTCAGCAAATGCTTTTACTGCAAATGTGTAATGCTGCATCGAAACACTGAATTTTTTCTTTACTGCAGTCTTGCTTATATACCTCGCATCTAATAGATTATACTGTTCAACTACCTGTCTGGCATATCCAATGAATTCTTCTCCCTCAGGGGTTATTTGAATTCCGCTTTGCGACCTTTTAAACAACTCAATTCCAATTTCTTTTTCTAATGAATGAATTGCCGCAGAAAGACTAGGCTGCGAAATAAATAATTTTTTAGCTGCATCATTTAG
>JBJEMQ010000226.1:0-8053 GCA_051879755.1 Coprococcus sp.
ATACTGATTTATCGGAAAATTGCTCTCATCCCATTTAATTATTTTATAATCAGGAAATGCCTTAATCCATGTTTGTAAGTATGCTTCATATTTTGTTGGCAATGGCTTTCCACCAAACCAACAGTAATGAATTATATGTGGTATCTCATTCATCATTTAATCCTCACTACACCATTTCTTTTATAACTCTCGCTGGGCTTCCCACAGCCACACTATAATCCGGTATATCCCTAGTGACCACCGAATTAGCTCCAATCACACAGTGTTTTCCTTTTAAGGCACACTGCTTTCCAATATAAACTTTTTCCCCTGCACAAATGCCAAATTTCTTTGCTCTAACAACTCCCACAAAGGATTTCACCTTCGACTTAATCATTGCTTCTCCTCTTGAAACAATTCCTTAAACAAGTTGCGCTGAAACTCTTTAAATTTATCGTAGTAGCCTCTTTATTTGATAAGCTATTGGCAAATTACCAAATATTACTTTCTTTATCTTCCATATTCCATAGTAGAAATAAAACACGAATAAATTCGTCGGCATTACTTTACATGTTGTTGCGATCCACTTGTTTTTCTTATAGATTACAAGCAAGTTTTTGAAAGTATCCATGTATTTTTCATCTACTGTGCCAGAAGATAGATGCTTAATGTCAAAACTTCCAGACGCAATCAGAATTCCCTGCTCACCTGCTCTTAAGCATAATTCAACTGCATACAAATGCCAGCCATTACAAATATCCTCATTAAATTTCAGCTGTCTCCATACCGTTTTACGCATCGCAATACAGCATTCATCCAAAGTTTCTGCCTCGTATAAATTTTCTGTAATTTTCTTGCGTTTTCCATGCGATGCCCCATACAGTCCGATAATACAATCTTTGTCTTTTGAAATTGCTTTCACATAATTTTCTAGGCTATTTTCTTTTTCAAAAATGATATCTTGATGCAGAAAAATCAGTATTTCACCATGCGCTCTGCCCCCCCCCCACATTAAGGGCAGAAGCCGCCGATTTATATTCACCTGATCTATTATCAATACCAATCAGTTCATATTCCACTGTTTGGTTCTCCAATGATTTCTGCATATCTTGAAATTGCCGTAAATTGTTATAGCAACATATCAATGAAATCATCACACTACCTCAGTTCTTTATACTTTTTAACACCTTATTCGGATACAGAAGAAACTCCAACCACTTTGTTTTCTTCATGATCCATGATGCAATTATCGGCCCCGCAAAACTGATTCCAAGTCCCAGCAGCACATGAACCACAGCATTTGTAATTCCAATCTTCAACAACACGGATCGCAATGGTGCCGCAAACAACGTGTGCATCAGGAAAGTCGGCATTGTGTATTTTGCAAGGAAGCTCATCACTTTCCCTGATTTTTCTTCAAATACAGCACACAAGAGAATCACCGCTACACAGGCCATCAGGCCAAGTGCAAATGATACGGCCGAATTCTGAATGTCAGCCATATACACAACTACGCTTAACCCCAAGAACAATAAACCAATTACTGTTCCTTGCAGCTTTTTTTCTCGTATCTGTACATTAAATATACAAATACTCATTCCCAGCACAAACCAGATTTCGTTTGCAAGGACGATTGATATGGCATATATTCCCGTACCCCCCCCCGTTAAAATAACGGTCTTTGCAACGACTGCTACTACCAAACCCACAACAGCCTTCTTTACCGTAGAAAACGTCGGCGTGACCAGGAAAATGAAGAACAGCGCATACAGATACCAATAGGGAGCAGTCGGATGTAGTAATAACGTATCACCCAAACCGCCAATCTGGTCATTTACGCTACTGGAAAAAACCTTTTTCAACACCCATGTTGCCGTCGTAAAAGTCACATACGGCACGCCAAGTGCCAGTAGCTTTTTCGCCGCATTCTTTTTCCAGCTTTTGATGTTATTTACCTTGCTGTACTTCTGATAAAGAAATCCGCTACAGATAAAGAACAGCGGCACATGGAAATAATAGATTGTCGTATTGAACCATTTATACAAGTCATTCTCCGGCAGTATATTTGCCTTCGTCATACTCTGAAAGAAATGTCCCAATACAACCAATATGCAAGCGATAACTTTTACATCATCGACCCATTTTTCTCTCGTTCTTACCACTGTCTGTTCACTCATTACTTATTCTCCATCTGCTCTGCAATATCCGCATCAACAATTTCCTCGCCAGTCTTATCCTTAAGCTGTTCCATACTTGCTTCACTCAGTCCATTATTTATCACACAGTTCATATCACAAGTACTACATTTATCCAACTCTTCTTTCGTAACCTTACCATCACGATAATCACGACAGATTTTATTCTCATACATAGAATATGGACGTTTGCTAAACAATGCCTTGAACTTATGTACCAAAACCCATGTTGCCGGTTTCCAGATATATTTATGCATTGCCGGGCTTACAGAGCCTATCATCCAGCAATCGCGGTCACAACAACGTACCTTTGAACGAACCTTCTCTGCCTCTGGGCTGTTCCACAGTTCATTCCATGTCTGACGATTCAGATTGCCCATAACCTCTTTGTCCTTCGTACCATTACATGGCATAACGTCACCGTATGGATCGATGAAAAAAGTATCAAAACTCATGTCGCAAGGTAACAGCCGTTTCTGACCATAGATGTAGTTGATAAGGCCGTGGTTAAAGTATGCACGGAACCATTTCTTCGGGCTGTTGCTACGCAACAGTTCGTTGACCAGATTTTCGAAATTCTTTGCAACCATTGGGCGGTCGTTGATGATGTTCTTAGCTTCCACGAAGTAGAAACTGTTATGAAGACTCGCTGTGGCAAACTCCATCCCCATCTCATTAGAAATCTTATATAATGGAACAAGATCAGGAGCATTTTTATCTTGAACAGTCATGCCGAAACCGACATCCTTCATACCCATCTCACGTAGTTTTTTTAGTGTTTGATAACCACGTTGATAACCATTCTGCAAACCACGAATTTCATTATTGGTCTGCTCCAGCCCTTCAATTGAGATTCGAATACCAATCTGAGGGAACTCCTTACAGAGATCTACAATACGATCTGTAAAAAATCCATTTGTAGAAATTACTATACGGTCACTCTTCTTGTAAAGCTCACGCACAATATCCTTCAAATCAGTACGAATAAATGGCTCACCACCAGTAATGTTTGTAAAGTACATCTTCGGCAACTTCTTAATTGTTTCAATAGAGATTTCTTCTTCCGGCTTGGAAGGTGCTTTATATCTATTGCACATAGAACATCTTGCGTTACAACGATATGTAACAATGACGGTTCCGTTTAATTTCTGTTCTTTAGCCATTTTAGTTATTCTCCTCTTACTAACCTCACTAATTCCTTAGCGTATATTTCTTTTGAGCATTCTTTATTTAGAAATTCATTAAAGCTTTCTGCCTTTGTTTTCCCTTCATCTGTGTTCGTAATGAAGTGCTGTATAGCACAAATCCACTCTTCTTTTGATGAACACAACACTCCACTGTCTTTCGATATATATTCCCTTGTAACCGGAGTGTTTGATGTAATCACAAGCTTCTTATACATCCCAGCCTGAAATAGTGCTATAAGCCCTGCGGGTGCATCTGTATCCAATGGCATTGCAACCAATAATGACTGCCTTAACAAATTAAGAAATTCCTGCTCGGGAATGTCGCACTGTATTTCAACATTATCAGGTATCTTTTGAAGAGAATCAAGGGTTGATTTTGGCATCACGCATTTAAAAGATACATCTGGGACTTCTTTTGCAATTTCCATCAACGTGTTCCAATCTCGACCATTGCGTCCACCACAAAAAACATATCTTCCTGAACTATCATTTTGGTCAACTGCATCTCCGTAGTAGATGTCATGAATCAATGGAAAATCTCTTTTTATCCCTAGGAGTCTGTTTAACCACTCTCCATATTCCTTAGATGTCACTGTCGCAACTACATTCTTATCATTTAACACTCTCTTATATAGGATTTTTGCTAAAGCGTTTTTCTTACTTTTTTTGTCTTTTAGAAGAATATTTAAGATAACAATCTTTCTTTTTTTCTGTGTTAACTTACAAATCCACCAGCAGATTATGCCCATGAAGTCATACCAGAAAACCAATTGGTCTTTTTCGGTGGTTTTAGAAATGCACTCTTTTACAAAAGAACTCATATCTTTTACCCCAAGTAACTGATGTTCTGCATATACTTGTTTATACTCTCTAGTTTCAAATTCATATAAGAATTCCATTTTACTTTTGTCCGCTGGGTTGTCAAAAATAAAATAGACCATGCTCTATTCTCCTCTATAAATCTTCATCAATTTCTGACAATATTCATCCACAGTATCAAAATTGATTCCTTCAACCTTATACTGCTTACTGTTCATTTCTCTGATCTTGTTCTTGAGTTCTTCCTTGTTTCCACTCTCGAACAATTCTCCTGTTTTTCCTACTCTAATTAACTCCGGTATACCGCCAATGTTTGCTCCAAGAACTGGCGTGCCGTACATCTGAGATTCCATTACTGAGAACGGACAGTTTTCATACCACTCGGATGGGTAAACAGAAAATTTCGCTTCTCTGATTAGCTTCTCCAGTTCTTCGCCCTTTTTGAATCCAACATTCTTTATATTCGTTACTCCATTGATTTCGCTCTCAAGAGGACCTGTTCCGGCAAAAATAAAATTTATGTCTGATAGTTCTTTAGCAGCTTGAATCAAGGTACCTATACCCTTTTCTTCACTAAACCGGCCAAAATAAAGGACGTAATTTTTCTTCTCAACATCCTTTGTCTCCACGTCCTCCACAAAATTATGAAGAGCAATAGTTTTTTTTGCAAAGACTGAATTTGTATCCATCTTCTTTTTCAAAAACTCACTGCAACAGATAATTTTATCAAAGTTCTTATATACTCCTTTGCCATTCCAAAGCAAGGCTTCCATTGTTCCAATAGCCGATTTTGCGGTGGAACCATGAATACACTTGCCTTTTATACAATTGATGAAATGACCACCTAAACACTTCTCGCAGTTTTGATGCGTGTTTGGATTGTTGCACATATGGTTTGGGCATACCAACTGATAGTCATGTGCAGTGAAAACGATTCTGCAATCTTTATTCCACTTTTTGATTTCTAAAATAATTGAAGGCGTTAGCTGATAATTAAAGTTGTTGATATGGCAAACGTCCGGTTGGAAATCATCAAGTACTTTTCTTATCTGCTTACGTGCTTCTTTGCTGTAGATTGTTTTTATTGGGTATGTCAACTTTGACACGATGCTGCCACCATGGAAGTCCATATCAGAAGTATAGGCATTGACACGGTTGCCAACACAGCGACCTTCATGCTCCATACCAAAGTACTGAACCTCGTGGCCATTCTTTTCCAGCCATTCACCAATCTTGAATATGTAGGTTTCTGATCCTCCATTTGGATAGAGGAACTTATTGATCATTAGTACTTTCATTCTTTTCCCACCAATTTCATTTCTGCTATATTGATTAACTTCTTAACTACTACAGAAAAACAAATAGCTCCAACTAATACCAAAATCACAGTAATGAAATACTGAAGCCATCCATTTCCGAACATTCTATTTAACCCTAACTTATCTATCATCCTAAACACAACCATGTGCGAGAGGTATATCTCCATGCTGATTCCACTGATGAAAGATACAACTCTGGAGTACCCACCCCCGATAGAAATCGCCAGTAATAAGAAAGTGACAGAAACTAATAAACACATATATATGTTTCCACCTGCCAAGTAATACACAACAATGGAAATAATTGTGATTGGCAAGTAAATTAACCAGTTCTTCACCTTATCTCTATACAGATAAATCAGACCACCGGCAACAAAGAACGGAAGCGAATAGATTATGTTTGTTCTTCCAATTCCATAAAATCTTGCAACAACAAAATTTAGCAGCAGAGATACTGCAAAGAACAACCATCCGCTTTTCTTTGTGCTGAGTAAGGAACAAAATAATGGGAATACTGCATAAAATACGAATACCAACCCAAGAAACCAGGCAACGCCTATCTGCTCTATCTCATTTGGAAAGAAACCTCTCGTTAAAGTTAAGTTCGGAACTGCTTCTATCATTGAAGTCAAATTATGATTGAAAACAATGTCCGCTATAACTACCACAGCAAAGAATGGCAGAACCTTCGTGTACCTCTTCTTATAGAAATCCACCCAGTTTACTTTCCCACTTTTAACTTTCTCATAATATCCTACACACATGCCAAAAGCAGATATAGTCATAAACAGGAAAACAAAATTAGTGAAGGAAGGAATCATCTTCTCTGCTACAAAGCCTGTGAGGTGATATGTGTTATTTGCCTGAATGTGCATCATCACAATTCCGATGCAAGCCATAGTTCTTAACCAATCTATTCCGTAGTAGTGCTTTTTCTCCATCACTGATACACCCCCATCGTCTTCTCTACCACATCATCCCAGCTGTACTTCTGACAGATAAAGTCAGCCGCCTCATCCTTCAGCTTCTTTAATGTATCAGGATTATCACAAGCATATTGTAGCTTCAGTCTCAAATCTTCAACGTCTGATTTTTTAAAAGTCAGTGCTTTATCCTCTACCACCTCTGCACACTCCGCAATATCGGAGGTTAAGCAACAATTACCATAGCTCATTGCTTCCAGCAAGCTCAAAGGCATCCCTTCTAAATCAGATGGCAGACAATATACATATGCATTACTATATAGTTCTTCTAACATCTGTCCCTGCACAAATCCGGTAAAAAGTATTCTGTCATCGCCATTAGCAAGGTCCTTAAGTTCCTGCATAAATGTATCTGTATCAGAACTACCTCCGGCTATAACCAGCTTTTTATTTGTTTTTACATTCTTGAATGCTTCTATCAAATATGTAATTCCTTTTTCAGGAACTAAACGTCCTAGAAAAAGAATATAATCATCTTTATTAAGGTTATATTTTTCTTTTATAAGTTGAGGCTTACGAATAATCGGCCTGTTTACTCCGTTGGGAATAAAAACAGTTTTTCTTCCATAGGTATCCATGAAATGCTGTTGTACACCTTCTGAAAGAACAATTATCTCATCGGCATGTTTTGCAGCGACCTTCTCACCAAATTTAATATACTTACTGGCAAATCCACCCCATTTTGCTCGTTGCCAGTCAATACCATGTATCGTTGCTACACATCTTTTGCCAAACAGCTTTGGCAGCCATAACATAGCGCAAGGCCCCTCTGCATGAAAATGAACAACATCATACTTGGAAAATGCACAGCATAATGCACCGAAAAATGAAGATGTCATTGCAGCAAGCCCTTTACAATTAATGGTAAGAACCGATTTTAGCTTTATACCCTTGTATTCTTTCAAAACATTTCCATCAAATTCTTTTCCACTTACATGATGACCTGAGCGGTTATAACAAACAACAGAATTACCCGCTTGTACCATCCGTGTAGATAACTCCTCTACGACAATTTCAATTCCGCCCTCTCGTGATGGAATGCGCTTATGACCAAGCATCGCTATATTCAATTTATCTTTCATCCTCTGCGCATCCTTCATCTATTATTCTCCTCAAAACTTAAATGTATCTTTCATCCCCAGCCACTTCTGGTCTTTATCACTCAGATTCAGCTTTGTACCATCTTCCAATTGATAACCTTCAGCGCTTGCTGTCCCTTTGTACTCTCCAATAAGTCGCGGCCACTCGATACCGATTTCCGGGTCATTCCACGCCATTCCGCCCTCATCATTTGGATGATAGAAATCATCACATTTATAACAGAACTCGGCAACATCAGAAAGCACAAGAAAACCATGTGCGAAGCCTCTTGGTATTAAAAACTGTTTCTTATTTTCTTCTGTCAGTTCGATACCATACCATCTGCCATATGTTTCGGACTTTGTTCTCAAATCTACGGCTACGTCAAACACAGAACCTCTGATAACTCTTACCAGCTTTGTCTGTGGATAATTCTTCTGGAAATGAAGTCCACGTAATACCCCTTTTGTGCTCATAGACTGGTTATCCTG
>JBJEMQ010000227.1:0-2016 GCA_051879755.1 Coprococcus sp.
ACTCCGTTTGCAGAGTTATATCATTTTGAGTCTGTATCAAGAGGCATCGATATAGAGGATAAGGCAAAAGCACAGCGATATAATGAAGAAGCAGAACATTTCAGAAATAAATGGAAAAAAGTAATTGAAAAGGGAGATCCCTATTATAATCCTAATTTTTCTCTAGATCACAGTGATTATTCATTAAAAACAACGCTTGATTAAAGTATTCGCATTAAATAATAATGCTAAAAACAGATTAAATTAAGATAAATTTACTTATATCCTTGAAAAATTACCATATTTTTGATTTAATGTATGTGAAGCAATCAATTGTTATTGTGAACGGAGTGAACAGTAGCAATCATTTCAAACATGGAGGTATATATAAATGAGTTATATGGATCAGTTTAATTTCTGGTTAAATGATGATTATTTTGACCAGGCAACCAAAGACGAACTTCTTTCCATCCGTAATAATGAGGGAGAAATTGAAGACAGATTTTACAGAGACTTAGAGTTTGGTACAGGTGGACTTAGAGGTGTAATTGGTGCAGGAACTAATCGCATGAACATTTACACAGTAAGAAAAGCATCACAGGGTCTTGCAAACTATATTATAAAGGCAGGCGGACAGAAGAAAGGAATAGCAATTGCTTACGATTCACGTTGCATGTCACCTGAGTTTGCTGATGAGGCAGCTCTTTGTATGGCAGCTAACGGAATTAAAGCTTATGTATTTGAGTCATTAAGACCAACACCAGAGCTTTCATTTGCACTTAGAACACTTGGATGCATCTCTGGTATCGTTATTACAGCAAGCCACAATCCACCAGAGTATAATGGATACAAGGTATACTGGGAAGACGGCGCACAGATCACAGCTCCTAAGGATAAGGAGATAATCAGCGAGGTTAAGGCTGTTACAGATTATCATACAGTTAAGACAATGGACAAGCAGGAAGCAATCAATGCAGGTCTTTACGAAGTTATCGGAAAAGAAATCGATGACAAATATATGGTTGAGTTAAAGAAACAGATCATCCATCCTGATGTAATCAAGGAAGTAGCAGATGATATTAAGATCGTTTACACACCATTATGCGGAACAGGTAACAAGCCTGTAAGAAGAGTTTTATCAGAGCTTGGCTTCAAGAACGTATATGTAGTTCCTGAGCAGGAGAATCCGGATCCTAAGTTCACAACACTTGAGTATCCTAATCCGGAAGATCCAAAAGCATTTACTTATGCATTAAAGCTTGCTAAGGAGAAGAATGCAGACATAGTTCTTGCAACAGATCCTGATGCAGACAGACTTGGTGTATATGCACTTGATACAAAGAGTGGCGAGTATAAGGCATTTACAGGAAATATGTCAGGTATGCTTATTGCTGAGTACATATTAAGAGAGAGAACAGCTACAAATACAATGCCTGAGAATCCTGCATTAGTAACAACTATCGTTACAACTAACATGACAGCACCTATTACAAAGGCTTATGGTGTTAAGAGAATCGAAGTTCTTACAGGATTTAAGTTTATCGGAGAGCAGATTAAGTTCTTTGAGCAGTCAGGATCTAACAACTATGTATTTGGTCTTGAAGAGAGCTATGGCTGCCTTGCTGGTACACATGCAAGAGATAAGGATGCAGTAGTTGCAGTTATGTGTCTGTGTGAGGTTGCTGCATGGTGCAAGAAAAATGGCAAGACTCTTTACGATATGATGCTTGAAATATATGAGAAATATGGTTACTACAAAGAGTCTCAGTACTCTATCACATTAAAGGGTATTGACGGTTCTAAGCAGATTGCAGCTATTATGGATAAGTTAAGAAGCAATCCACCTAAGAAATTTGGTGAGCTTGAGGTAGTAAGCCTTCGTGACTATGAAAACGATAAGGTTACAGAGCTTGCAACAGGTAATGTAACTCCAACAGGACTTCCTAAGTCTAACGTTCTTTACTTTGATCTTACAAATGATTCATGGTGCTGTGCAAGACCTTCAGGAACAGAGCCTAAGATCAAGTTCTACATGGG
>JBJEMQ010000228.1:0-8033 GCA_051879755.1 Coprococcus sp.
ACACTTTAACATTCTTATTGTTTATAGTAGTATATGCACACGGCCACGGCTGAAGTCCTCTTATAAGCCTCTCAAGCTCTGCAGCATCCTTTGAAAAATCCATACGTCCCATATCCTTAGTAAGCATAGACGCATAACAGCTTTCGGAATCATCCTGAGGAGTCCTTACTGCAGTACCTGCTTCAAGAGCTGCCAATGTAGATACAATAAGCTTGGCACCTGCCTCTGCAAGCTTATCATGAAGAGTAAGTCCTGTATCCTTATCATCTATGGCAACAGCCATCTTTTCTATCATATCTCCCGTATCTAATCCCTTTGCCATGTACATAGTTGTAACACCTGTTTCCTTCTCGCCATTTATAATTGACCATTCTATAGGTGCTGCACCTCTGTATTTAGGAAGCAGTGAAGCATGTATGTTAATACACCCGAATTTCGGTATATTAAGTATGCTTTCCGGAAGCAGTTGTCCATAGGCCGCAACAACAATAGCATCAGGAGATAACTGTCTTATTATGGATACATTTTCCTCATTTCTTAATTTCTCAGGCTGATATACAGGAATATTATATGAAATTGCTTTTTCCTTTACAGGTGTCGGCACCATATTCTTACCTCTGCCCTTAGGTTTGTCAGGCTGTGTAAAACATGCCATTACATTATGTCCCGCATCAACTATGGCACTTAGTGCCTTCACTGCAAATTCCGGTGTTCCCATATATACTATATTCAAATTCCTGTTCCTCCCTATATAGTCAAGTCTTTTTCCTTATCAACATTCAAAATTTGTTAATATATCTCCTGATATATTTTGTAATTTATCTCAATACCTCACTTCGTTTCAGAGCATTTTATCGCAACAAATCTCAATATGATGCTTCACATCATATATGCTCCTGCAAAAGCCTACTCCGTCTCGTATAAACCATCTTCTGCTTTATCTTTGTAGAGAATACCGTCAAGATGATCCAGTTCATGGCAGATAGCTCTTGCAAGAAGGCCATCTGCTTCTATAGTTATCTCATTCATATCTCTGTCAAGCGCCTTGCACACAACATGCATAGGTCTTGTTACCTTTCCAACTAATCCCGGAAGACTTAAACAGCCTTCATCCCCGGTCTGTTCTCCATCTGCTTCAACAATTTCAGGATTAATCAGACACAATGGACCAACTTCTTCATCACCTACATCTATCACAACTATTCGTTTCAATATTCCCACCTGTGGAGCCGCAAGCCCAACACCATTTGCATCGTACATTGTTTCAAACATATCATCTATAAGTATTGATGTTCTATAACTCATTTCCTTTACCGGCTTACATACCTTTCGGAGTACGCCGTCACCATCTATTCTAATATTTCTGATTGCCATATTTATTTCCTCCTCTGAGTAATTTTTGTAAATACATTTAAGAAAAATGTCTGTTATTAATACATATTCATTGGATTGAAATCAAACTGTATACTTACAGAATCATCCAGACATTTCTTTTCTTCATATGCTTCAATATAGTCTTTTATCTCCACCAGCTTATTATACTGACTATGCTTTATATATACAACCATGCGAAATATATCCTTTATCCTGGATATCTCCGGTACAGAAGGTCCAACAATTCTAAGTTCTCTGTCAGAATCAAAACGTTTTTTAAGTTTTAATGTAATTCTTTCTATGTTCTCTCTTAAACTCTTTTCCGAAGCAGAAACCATAAGCATAACCATCATATTGCACTCAGGTGGATATTTCATAAGTGACCTGTACGCTTTTTCACAATCATAAAAACTACGATAATCCTGATTTGCAGCAGCAACAACAGCATAATTATCAGGTTGATATGTCTGTATAACTACCTTTCCCGGCAATTTGCCTCTTCCTGCTCTTCCTGCTGCCTGTGTCAGCAAATCAAATGTCCGCTCACATGCTCTGTAATCACTCTCAAATAACGTCAAATCTGCGAGTACAATTCCTACAAGAGTTACATTTGAAAAATCGTGTCCCTTAACAATCATTTGTGTACCTATCAATATATCGGCATCTCCATTTCCAAATGCTTCAAGTATTTTCTCATGGGAATTCTTCTTAGCTGTAGTATCTCTATCCATTCGAAGAGTCTTTGCTTCAGGAAAAAGTTTGTGTATTTCCTCTTCTACTTTCTGTGTTCCTGTACCATAGCCTCCTATAAGTCGCGATGAACAGGACGGACATACTGACGGCTCGTCCATAGTATATCCACAATAATGACACATCAATCGTCTGTCATTGTGTCTGGTCAGTGACACATCACAGTGCGGACATTTTATTGTATCTCCACAGCTCCTGCAGGATACACAACTGTTAAATCCGCGTTTATTAATAAATAGCATAATCTGCTCATGTCTGCCCAATCTGTCTCTTATATCATTCTCCAGCTCAAAGCTTATAACAGAGCGGTTTCCACGTCTGAGTTCTTCTCTTAAATCAACTATACTACATTCTGCCAAAGAACTGTTTCCGGCTCTACTATTCATCTGCCATAATACATATTCTCCCTCAAGAGCTTTTTTATAGCTTTCTACCGATGGTGTTGCAGACCCCAGTATAAGGCTTGCCCCCTCAAGCTCAGCTCTTTTCTCAGCAACCTCTCTGGCATGATATTTCGGAGGATAATCGCTTTTATAACTGCTTTCATGTTCCTCATCTATAATAATAAGTCCCAGATTTCTAAATGGTGTAAACAGTGCCGAACGCGGTCCTATAACAACATCTACCTCACCATTTTTAGCTTTTAAGAACTGGTCGTACTTTTCACCACTGCTCAGTCTGGAATTAATAATTGTCACCCTGTCGCCAAAATATCCGATAAAATATTTCACAGTCTGATATGTAAGTGCTATCTCAGGAATAAGCATAATTGCCTGCTTACCCTGAGATATAATCTCTTGTATAGCTCTTACATATATCTCTGTCTTTCCGCTTCCCGTAATTCCATGCAACAGATATGTTCTTCTCATCCCATTTGCTATATCTTTTTTGAAATCATTGACTATATTCTGTTGTTGCTCATTCAGGGCAACATTTTTTCCTTTTACATTATTTTCCCCTGTAACATTTCTATAACTGTTCTTTACACAAATGCTTATTACGCCTTCAGCCTCCATTGACTTAAGTGTCTGTCCTGATATATTAAGTCTGCCTGTAACTACATCCATAGGAAGCTTCCCGGTATCTTTAAGCTCTGAAATAAGTCTTATCTTCGCTTTCGCGTTTTTCTTTCTGTAGTATTCTGTCAGTTCATCTATACGATTAATGTCAGCTTTAAGAATAACTTCCTTTATAACAACAGATTTCACTGTTTTTTTTACAGGCATAACAGTTTTTAAAGCATTTATCATAGTTGAGCCATAATTTTCTTTTATCCAGGCTGCAAGGGCTATAAGTCTTCCCTCTATAGGAATTCCTGTTTCTGTTATATCTGATATTTCTTTTATCTTTTCCGGTTCATAGCATGGTGTGTCGGTTATTCCGGTAACATAGCCTGTTCTTATATTATTTCCCTTTCCAAAGGGTATCTTAACCACACTGCCTATTACTATTTTATCCTGTAGTCTGTCAGGAATACTATATTGAAATGTCCTGTCTACATCTTCATGCGAAATATCTATTATTATATCCGCATATTTTTTCAACATCTTCTTCCTCCAAAACCTCTTTGATGAGTTCCCTTTCATCCATATGGTACTTTATTCCATTTATCTCCTGATAGTCCTCATGTCCTTTTCCTGCAAGCACTATAACATCGCCTTCGCGGGCATTCATTATAGCATACCGTATGGCTTCTTTCCTATCTATTATCTCTATATACTTTCCCTTTGTTTTTGCAATTCCAATTTTTATATCATCAATAATTGCCTGTGGCTCTTCATACCTTGGGTTATCGGAAGTAATAATAGTCATATCAGCCATGTTTCCTGATACTTCCCCCATCTCATACCGTCTGTCCTTAGACCTGTTTCCTCCACATCCAAAAAGACATACAAGACGTTTTGGCTCATACTCCCTTAATGTTCCAAGTATACTCGAAAGACTCATAGCATTATGGGCATAATCTATTAATATTGTAAATTTATCTGATATAGGTATAGGTTCAACTCTGCCCTTTACCTTTATTTCGGATAATATAGATTTTATTGCATCAAACGGAACATTCATCTGATCTGCCACTGCAACAGCAGCAAGAGAATTATAAATACTAAAATCACCCGGCAGATTTACCGATATATCTCCACTCTTTACACCTGAAAGCTCATAACTTATCCCCAGATGTCCATCTCTGTTATAAAGCTTGTGCGAGCAGGCCTTATATTCATAATCACCCTTTATACCATACCTGATTATGTTACATGTAGCATTTCTTGTTATAATATCTACATTTTTATCATCACCATTTACTATTCCTGTTTTGCACAATTTAAAAAGCTTACTCTTCCACATAGCATATTCTTCAAAAGAACTATGTTCATTTGGCCCTATATGGTCTTTTGAAAGATTAGAAAATACACCGTAATCAAAGCTTACACCGGCTACCCTGTCAAGCATCAGCCCCTGTGATGATACTTCCATTACAACACTGTCCAAACCATTGTCCAGCATATCTCTCAGAACTCTATGTATTACTATTGATTCAGGAGTAGTATTATTTGCCGGTATATGATTAATACCATCAAACATCTCTATTGTACCTATAAGCCCGGTATTATGACCTGCCTTCATCAGCATATCACGAATCATATACGTAGTTGTCGTTTTTCCCTTTGTACCTGTAATTCCTATAACTACCATCTTGTCAGAAGGATTTCCATAAAAATTACTGCTGATGATTCCCATCGCTGTTCTTGTAGATGCTGTTTTGATTATAAGAACACCTTCCACCGGCTCTACATCTTTCTCAACAACAATGCAAACTGCGCCTTTTTCTATAACATCCTGTATAAACATATGTCCGTCAGATTTTGAACCACATATACAGAAATACAAACCACCCTGTTCCATTTTTCTGGAATCATCATATATATTCTCAACTTCTACATCCAGATTGCCGCAAAGGAGTTCATATTCCAGACCGGTAAATAATTCTTTTGCCTTCATAATTCCACCGCCTTATGTTATGATACGAAAAATAAGAGGTTGTGCACTTGTACAACAACCTCTGTATCCTTAGTTTTCTTCTTCGTCGTCACCCAAAATCTTAACCTCGCCTCTATACAGTTCTTCTACTGCGATTGACAATGGTTTTTTATTCTTTGCAATAACAAATGGTTCCTGTCCTGCTATTAATTCTCTGGCACGCTTTGCAGATGCAAGCACTATAGAATATCTGCTGTTTACTACAGGATGTTCTCCCGGTTCAACTCCTGAATTTACTACTGCCATTAAATCTGTGTATGATGGATGTAACATAATATTAAATCCCCTTTCCTTAATTGTATACTTTCTGTCAAATCTCTTTTAATTCATTTCTGATGCTCTGAATATATTCGAGATTATTATCCCGCCTGCATGCATAGCTTTCAATAATCGAATTTACAGTTGATACACACATATCCAAATCGTCATTTACAACTATATAATCATATTTGTCTATATCACAAGCCTCTTCTGTTGCCTTCTTAAGACGTTTTATTATAGTTGCCTCATTTTCAGTTCCTCTTCCGGCGAGTCTTTCCTTAAGGCTCTGTATACTAGGCGCTGATATAAATATCAACAATGCGTCAGGATATTGTTCTTTAATACGCATAGCACCCATAACTTCTATCTCAAGAATTATATTCTTACCCTGATTAAGGCTTTCTTCTACATACTTCTTAGGTGTTCCATAATAATTCTCTACATACTGTGTCCACTCTATAAATCCGCCATAATCTATAAGATTCTCGAATTCTTCTCGACTCATGAAAAAATACTCTCTTCCATGAACCTCACCCTCTCTGGGTTTCCTTGTCGTTGCCGATACAGATAAATCATATCCATATTCAGATACTAATCGCTTTACAATCGTACCTTTGCCGACTCCTGAAAATCCTGATATAACAATTAATGAACCTTTGTTTCTCATAAGCCTTACTCCAAATTCTGTATCTGTTCTCTTACCTTTTCAATATCTGTCTTAAGCTCAATAGCCTTATTAGAAACATCAAGTGAATTTGCTTTAGACAGAATTGTATTTGCCTCTCTGTTCATCTCCTGGGCTATAAAATCCAGTTTGCGTCCCACGCTGCCGCCAGCCTCAAGAATCTTCTTTGTACTGTCTATATGGCTTTTCAGCCTGACAGTTTCTTCGTCTACACATATTTTATCAGCATAAATAACTACCTCTGTAGCTATTCTGTTTTCGTCGATTGCTGCACTTCCCAGTAATTCAGTTATCTTATCAGTAAGCTTCTGTCTGTATTCTGCAATTAGTGCAGGTGAAAGCTCTTCTATATAATCAACTGTCTCTATCATATTGTCAAGCTTCTCTATAAGATTATTCTTCAGATTCTCGCCTTCAACAATTCGTGAATTGACAAAATGCTGAGCAGCTTCATCAAGTGCCTTTTCAATAATCTCCCATAATGCTTCTTCGTCAACACTTTCTTCCTCCAACGTAAATACATCAGGAAAGCTTCCAAGGACAGAAGGCATTATCTTGTTTTCTATTCCGAACTCGTCAGCCATCTCATCAAAATACTTCATATACAATGCTGCCAGTTCTTTATTGTATTTTACATTAATCTTATTCTCTGTATAGTCTTCATATGTAATAAACACATCGACTTTACCGCGTTCTATATATTTTTTCAGATATGCCCTTATAGCATTTTCAAAAAAGCTTATCTTTTTAGGCATTTTAATACTTATATCGCAAAACCTGTGATTAACTGCTTTTATCTCTACAACAATCTTACGTTCATCAGTAGCAATCTCGCTGCGCCCAAAGCCGGTCATACTCTTTATCATCTAACTTCTCCTTTGCAGTTTAGCTGCTGTCTGTATACACTATTCCCTACAAAGTGTATCTACAGATACTATATTATACTTCAACCACATATAAAAATCAAATAATTTTGTTATTATATGCAACTATTTTAATTCTTCTATGTCAGTTATATCCGGTTCTGTTACCATGGAATAATTTGTATGGTATATCACAAATCCCGGCTTTGCTCCTGTCGGTTTTTTCAGATTTCTTCTTTCAGTATAATCTATTTCCACCTTTGGATTAGTCCTTCCTGAAGAATAATATGCTGCCAGGCGTCCTGCCTCCTCATACGTACTGTCAGGCAGTTCCTCATTACCCATTCGTTTTACTATAACATGAGAACCGGGCATTTTTTTCGCATGAAACCACATATCACCGCCATTTGCATATTTAAATGTAAGCTCATCATTCTGCAGATTATTTTTGCCTACATATATATGGAATCCATCCGAGGAAACAAAATGCAGAGGCTTATCCTTAATCTTTCTGCGTTCTCCTTTTTTGCCATATCTACCCTTTATATAACCGCATATAACAAGTTCTTCTTTAACCTCCGCAAGTGAATTCTCATCTATTGCCATATCAAGGAATGCCTGAACAGACAAAAGATGTTCCAGTTCTTCTTTTGTTTCAACCGTAAGTTTTGAAAGTGCCTCATATGTTCTCTTCTGCTTATTATATTTTTCAAAATATTTCTTTGCGTTATCCATAACAGGCATGGTTGAATCAAGCGGAATAGTTATATTTTCATTTGTATAATAATTTAATGCAACAAAGCTTTTTTCCCCTTGCTTTACATTATAGCCATAGGTATTAATAAGCTCTCCATACACTTTATACTTCTCCCTGTTTTCTGTATCAGAGAGCTGCTTCATCTGCAAATCATACTTTTTGCTCGTTCTTTCTATCGCTGTTGCTACTATTCTACGCAAGTCAGATGATTTCTGCCTTATTCTTGTAACTTCACTTTTTCTATAAAAATATTCATCTAACACAGATGATATGTCATCTTTAAGCTGTATATTTTTATCCT
>JBJEMQ010000229.1:0-8032 GCA_051879755.1 Coprococcus sp.
TCGATACTCATGCCCATGGAGATATAATGTCTATATATACAAATGATACAGATACGTTACGGCAGATGATAAGCCAGAGTATTCCGCAGTTTATAAACAGCGGTGTGACTATTGTCGGTGTTATTGTGTGTATGTTAGCTTTGTCGGTTCCACTTACCATAGTATCATTCATATTAGTTGGTGTTATGCTCTATGTTACCAGAATTGTTGCAGGAAACAGTTCAAAATATTTTGTTGCACAGCAAAAAGATATGGGTGCACTGAATGGTAATATAGAGGAAATGATAAATGGTCAGAAAGTGGTAAAAGTATTCTGCCATGAAGAAGAAAGCATAGAAGAGTTTATAAAGCTTAATGATTGCCTTTTTGACAGTTCATATAATGCAAATAAATATGCGAATCTTTTAGGACCTGTCAATGCACAGCTCGGGAACCTGAATTATGTGGTTATAGCCATAGTAGGTGGTGCTCTTGCCATAAACAGTGTGCTTGGATTTTCGTTAGGTGGTCTTGCTGCATTTCTCACCTACAGCAAGAGCTTTAATATGCCGATAAACCAGATAAGCCAGCAGTTAAACAGTATAGTTATGGCGATGGCAGGCGCAGAGAGAATATTTGGGCTGATGGATGAAGAACCGGAGGTCGATGAAGGCTATGTGACACTTGTGAATGCTGTAGAGGAAGATGGTGTTATAAGGGAGTCTGAGGAATATACCGGAAGCTGGGCATGGAAGCATTATCACAAAGCAGAGAATACTGTAACTTATACGCCGCTTAAAGGTGATGTGGTATTTGATGATGTAGATTTTGGATATAATGATGATAAGATAGTTCTTCATGGTGTTGATTTATATGCAACACCCGGACAAAAGATTGCATTTGTAGGCTCGACCGGTGCAGGAAAGACAACTATTACAAATCTGATAAATCGTTTTTACGATATACAGGATGGAAAAATCAGATATGATGGAATTAATATAAATAAAATAAAAAAGAGTGACCTTAGACATTCGCTTGGTATAGTCCTTCAGGATACTCATTTATTTACGGGAACAGTAGCCGACAATATAAGATATGGTAAGCTTGATGCGACAGATGAAGAAGTAGTAGCAGCGGCAAAACTGTCAAATGCCCATAGCTTCATAAAAAGGCTTCCAAAAGGATACGATACCATGATAACCGGCGATGGTGCAAACTTAAGTCAGGGGCAGCGGCAGCTTCTGGCTATAGCAAGGGCAGCTATAGCTAATCCGCCTGTGCTTATACTTGATGAAGCAACAAGTTCTATTGACACGAGAACAGAAAAGATAGTTCAGGATGGTATGGATAAGCTGATGAAGGGCAGAACTACATTTGTAATAGCACACAGACTTTCTACTGTAAGAAACAGTAATTGTATAATGGTGCTCGAGCATGGAAGAATTATTGAAAGAGGAACTCATGAAGAGCTGATAGCAAATAAAGGAAAATATTATCAGCTTTATACGGGACTTACAGCATGATAATTATCATATTTTCAAAATAAAATACTTGCAAATATTATATACTGTGTTATACTGAGAAAAGCACTAACACACACCAACGCGTTAAAGTGAAAAACAGTATTATTTAAGGAGGAAGAAAATATGATAGGCGGAGATATGATTACCTACAGACCTGATATACAGGTACTTGATGCAACAATTCGTGATGGAGGATTAGTAAATGACTTTTATTTTACTGACGAATTTGTTAGAGCGCTTTATGAAACAAATTTGAAGGCTGGGGTAGATTATATGGAATTCGGCTATAAAGCTTCCAAAGAAATGTTTGATGTAAATAAATTCGGCAAGTGGAAGTTCTGTGATGAGGCAGATATCAGAAGTATAGTCGGAGACAATAATACAGACCTTAAGATATCAGTTATGGCTGATGTAGGCAGATGTGATTATAAGAATGATATAGTTGACAGGGCAGACAGTGTCATAGATTTAATTCGTGTAGCAACATATATTAATACTATGCCTGCTGCTATAGAGATGATAGAAGATGCCCATGCAAAGGGATATGAGACGACATGTAATATAATGGCTATTTCAAAGGATCAGGAATCTGATATAGATGTAGCACTTGATATGCTTGGCAAGAGTAATGTTGATGGAATATATATTGTAGACAGCTATGGCTCATTGTATCCTGAACAGATAAGAAGACTGACAGAGAAATATGTGGCTATAGGTGAAAAGTATGGCAAGAAAATTGGTATTCATGCACATGATAATATGAAACTTGCATATGCCAATACAGTTGAGGCAATGATAAATGGTGCATCTATGCTTGATGCCACAGTCAGCTGTATGGGACGTGGCGCAGGAAACTGTGCTCTTGAGCTGCTTCTTGGTTTTCTTAGAAATCCAAAGTACAATCTGTATTATGTACTTAAATTCATAGAAAAATATATGCTTCCACTTAAGGAAAAAGGAGATGCCATTTGGGGATATGATGTGCCTTATATGTTAACAGGTATGCTCAACCAGCATCCAAGAGAAGCTATAAGTTTTATCAAAGAAAACAGACATGAATATGCTGATATGTACAGCACCCTTTTATACAGAGATTAAGCTTTACAAATATGTCGTTTTGCATTAGAATTTTGTTAAATAGGGAATTCGATGTAAAACGACAGGAGGGGATATGGAGTGAGAAAAGGCAGACTGCTTTGCGCTATTATGGCAGGAGCTTTATTTCTTTCTGCACTTACCGGATGCGGAAGCAAGAACAAATATGAGAAACTGTTGGATAAGGATTCGCCTGTTACAATAACCATATGGCATTATTATAATGGTGTGCAACAGGCTCAGTTTGATGAGATGGTAAGTGAATTCAATAATTCTGTAGGACTTGAAAAGGGAATTGTTGTTGAAGCAATTTCAAAGAGTTCTATTGGTGAACTGGCGGACAGCATTATAGCATCGGCAAATAAAGAACCAGGTGCAGAGAGCCTTCCTGATGTTTTTTCAACATATTCAGATACTGCATATCTTGTGGATGAACTGGGTTATATAGCAGATTTAAAAAAATATTTTACTGAGGAAGAACTCAGTGAGTATGTGAATGAATATATTGATGAGGGGGATTTTAATTCTGCGGATTCACTTAAGATATTTCCAATAGCGAAATCTACTGAGATTATGATGATTAATCAGACTGACTGGCAGGAATTTGCTGAAGCAACAGGCGATACCTATGACGATTTGAGTACGTGGGAAGGTGTTGCAGAGGTTGCTGAGGATTATTATAATTATACGGATAATCTTACACCTGATGTACCAAACGATGGCAAGGCTTTTTTTGGAAGAGATGCTATTGAGAATTATATGAATATAGGTGCAAAGCAGTTAGGTTCTGCTTTTACTGTTCGTGATGACAATGGTAATGTAGAGGTAAAAGCAGATAAGAATGTGTTGAGAAGACTATGGGAGAACTATTATGTCCCATACGTTAAGGGATATTATGCTGCTGAAAACAGATACCGGAGTGACGATGCAAAGATAGGTTCTATTATTGCACTTGTGTGCTCTACAACAGGTGCGGTATATTATCCTACAGAAGTTACCATCAATGATGATTATACATATCCTATTGAAAACGTGGTGCTTCCTGTACCTAATTTTGAAGGCTGTGATCCATATATTGTACAGCAGGGAGCAGGCATGTCGGTTATAAAATCAGATGAGCAGAAGGAATATGCGAGTGTTGTATTTTTGAAATGGTTTACTGAAACTGAGCGTAATATTCAGTTTGCAGTGAATGCAGGTTATCTTCCTGTAAAGAAAGACGCAAATAATTACGATAAGATTATTTCTGTCAGTTCCGATTCTGATATTGAGATTAATGAAACGATGAAGAATACAATAGCGACAGCTATTGATGAGGTGAGTACATATACGCTTTACACAAGCCCTGCATTTGATGCGTCGTCCGAGCTTCGCGGCTACATTGGTAATGTAATGCAAAGTACTGCCGATACGGCATATAAAGAGATATCGGAGAAAGTTGCAGCAGGTGGAGACAGAGTTAAACTTATTGAGGAATATACAAATGATGCGGCATTTGAAGCGTGGTATGCCGATTTTGAAACGGGATTCAATATGATAGCGGAAGAGAAATAAGCTCATGTATATGCAGCAGGGGTGATAGGACATGATGAAAGAAAAGCATGCGGACGTGTCCGGCAAGAAAAAGGGAGTGCGTTTATCAAAGAAAATCTTTACACCAATGATTTGTCTGGCTTTTTTGCAGGTGTTGATATTTGTAGTTATCCTCGCAATAAGTGGTGAATTTTCATACTTGAAAAAGTTTTCCTACAATTCGGTAGCAGAAAAAAACGAAAACCGGAAGAATTATGTAGAGGGAATGCTCAATCAGGTAATGTTGTATACAAAGGATACGGCAAATAAGGTTGAAACAATAGTATCACAGATATTGGAAGAAGAGGGTAAAGAAGCCTCATGCATAGCCTCAGACAAAGACTTGGATAAAAAAATCATTGCAGAGTCTGCCGAAGATTTAGTTAGATTAATTCGGAAAGGCTCTGTTAATGATGCTTTTATTTTATTAGATTCTAATGGCATATATGATGAGAATGGAATACCAAGGCGTACAGGTCTTTATATACGTGATTTGGATACAAATGAAAACAATATACCGGACAATCAGGATTTGCTTCTTGAAATGGGAAGCTCGGAAGTTGCACATGAGCTTGGACTTGCTCTTGATTTTGAGTGGTCTCTTTATACTGATATATCAAATGAAGATGATTTCCGTTTCTTTAATGAGACTATGGAGATTGGAAGAACTTATAATAATTTGTCTATGGGACAGCTTGGTAATTGGACAGGTCTCTCAAGAATCTCATATTCTGCACAACAGAGTATCAAATATACAATTCCTTTAATAGCTGAGGATGGAACCGTATATGGAATTATAGGAATTGGTCTTTTGGAAAAAACAGTACAGCAAAGTATTCCATCGAATGATTTCATGAATGAAAGTGCATGTTATATTATGGCTGTTGATTATGATGATAATGGTATTTATACGATTATTATGCATTCAGGACCTGCTTATGGAAGACTGGTGAAGGATGGTATTGAGATTAGTCAAGGCAGACATGACAAATATGGAATATATGATTTTAGTGATTCAACAAAAACAGAGTGTATTGGAAACATTCAGGATTTAAATATACATAAAAGTGGTTCTCCATATAAATATCAGCGCTGGGTTCTTATTTCGATTGCAGATAAAGAAAAAACTATGGAAATGTATCTGACACTGATTAGGGTATTTGCAATATCGTTATGTTGTACGTTAGCTGTAAGTATAATATTTTCTATTGCTATAAGGCATATAATTAATTCACCTGTAAAGAAGATGATTCGGGTGATGGCAGATAATGAGGAAACAGATGAATATGTACAGTTTGAATCATCAGGGATAGTTGAGATTGATGAACTGGCAAGTGCTATCGTAAGCCTTCAGGAGCGTATTGCAGAGAATGCTTCATCGGTATCAAGGATTATAAGCATGACAGGAATTGGAATAGGCGTTTTCATGTATGATATTGCTTCAAACAGCATATTTGTAGGCGAAAGCCTTATTCAGATGTTTGATTTTGACATCCGACAGGATGGTGATGTCCGCATGTCATTAGAAGAATTCTGGTGTATGATGTCAGCTATAGATGAGAATAATGAAATAAAAAACAGTATTGTGTTTGCGGATGAATTTACAGAGAACAACAGCAGTGACAGTATTACTATTTCATATATGAATAAGAAAGCTGATGAAACAAGATGGGTGCGCTTTAATATGTACCGTGATGCTTCGGCTGTTACAGGTATAGCACAGGATATTACAAAAGCTGTTATAGAGAAGAGAAAGATAGAGTATGAACGAGATTATGATATAACTACAGGGCTGCTCAACAGACGTGCTTTTTATTGCAGGATGAATATATTGTTTTCTAACCGTGAAAAGCTTAAGACCGCAGCATGTTTTATGTTCGATCTGGATAATCTTAAATATGTAAATGATACATACGGACATGATTTTGGAGATGATTATATAAGAGCTGCGGCAGCTGTATTCCGTTCATTTGAGTCAGAACAAAATATTGTAGCACGCTTGTCAGGTGATGAATATATCATGTTCTGTTATGGATATGATGGGCAGGATGAGATAAACAGGCTCAAAAATGATATCCTGGATAAATTATATAATAGTTACTGCGTACTGGCTGACGGTACTCATTATAAGCTTCGTGCAAGTGGCGGTATATCATGGTATCCAAAGGATGCATGCGAATATGATTTACTGATAAAATATGCAGATTTTGCTATGTATACCATGAAGCATGCTTCTAAGGGAACTATTGGAGAGTTTGATAAACAATTGTATAGAAATGATGCAGTTCTTGTGACAGGTATAGAGGAGCTTAATCGTATTATTGATGAGAAGGATATAAAATATGCATTCCAAAGTATAGTATCTGCAAAAACAGGTGAGATATATGGATATGAGCTTCTTATGAGACCGCAGTCGGAGCTGCTTGGAACGCCACTTGAGTTTATTCGTATGGCAAGGACGGATGCCAGACTGAATGAGGTAGAATATCTGACATGGACATTAGGTCTTAAGGCATTTAGTGAACAGGTAGAAAAGGGTAATATCAATAAGAATGCAAGAATATTCCTGAACACAGTTCCGAATAATATGCTCGATGATGAAACAATAGCATATATGGAAAAAGAATATTGCGATTGCCTAAGTCATATTGTACTTGAACTTTTAGAGAGTGAGCAGACTAATGACGATTTAATTAGCAAAAAGAAGTCATTGCTGGTAAAATGGCATGGAATACTTGCTCTTGATGATTTTGGAACAGGCTATAACAGTGAATATGCACTGCTGAAGCTGAATCCAAATCTGATAAAAATAGACCGCTCGCTGATATCAGGTTGTGATAAAGATGTAATAAGGGCAAACATGATACGTGATATTGTCAAGATGGCAAAGGGAAATAATATTATCGTACTTGCTGAAGGCGTTGAGACATATGAAGAATTGAGAACGGTAATAAAGTGCGGTGTAGATTTGCTTCAGGGCTTTTATATAAGTAAACCGCTTTATGAGCCTGTAGATTTGACTGAAAAGCAAAAACAGGAAATAATTGAAGCGGCTAAAGAAGACTGATAATTGACATTTTACATAATAGAATTATAATCAGACATAGTACGCAAATGCAGATTAAGGCAGTGTGTAATGTAACTATAGAAAAGGTGGACAATATATGGATTATAACAAATTAGCAGAATTAATATTTCCTGATATAACGGGAACAGTAGAGGAACTTGAGAATAGATTTCCGGAAAGAGACTTACCGGAGGGGGCAAAGGTAACAAGGTTTGCGCCAAGCCCTACAGGCTATATGCATATAGGCGGTCTGTATGCGGCTATGATATCAAGAAAGATTGCAAAACAAAGTGGTGGAGTATTCTATCTTAGAATAGAGGATACTGACAAGAAGCGAGAACTTGAAGATGGTGTAAATGAAATAATAAATTCGCTTAAGAAGTTTGGCCTTGAATTTGATGAGGGACCATTTGAGGGAAGTCCGTCGGTATATGCGCCGTATAAGCAGAGTGAGAGAAAAGAAATATATCAGATATGTGTTAAAGAGCTTATGAAAAAGGGATTGGCATATCCATGTTTTGCTACTGCAGAGGAACTTGATGCCATAAGGGCAGAACAGGAGAAGCTCAAAGTGGATATAGGTTATTATGGTGAGTATGCGATAGCCAGAAATTATACCTATGAAGAGATAGAGGAAAAAATAAAAGCAGGTATGCCATATGTGGTAAGGCTTAAGAGCCCTGGTGTACCGGGACATTATGTAAGGTATACAGACCCTATAAGGGGAGATATAGATATGCCGGAAAATATTATGGATATAGTAAACTATGCTTATAAGAATACTAATATAAGTTAT
>JBJEMQ010000230.1:0-8020 GCA_051879755.1 Coprococcus sp.
TAACAGCTTATAAGCGATGCTATAGATGCAACACAACCTGTCAATATATAGAAAACCAGCATTTTTGTCTTTCCTATCAGACTTTCCATGCGTGCACCTAACGCAAGCAAAATAACCATGTTACTTACAATGTGGGTTATACTAAAATGTACAAACATAGCTGTAAATATACGATAATATTGATGACCGTTTATTACAGCATCAAGATTATCCGACAGATTTCTTATTACAAACGATGTTCCATCAGAATCCATATTTATTGAAGATATAAAATAAATAACAACATTTATAATAATAAGTACAGGAGTAACAACACCGAACAATTTTTTAATTCTAACTATATTCTTCTCATTTTCAACAATTGTGTCTTTATCAATAAGATTATACAGTCCGTCAAAATCATCAGGCTGATTTTCAAATACATATAGTTTTCCATAATCTTCACTAAACAGCCAGACATTTTCAATATTCTTAACTATATCCTGTATATCATCATCAAACATACCATCAGGTGTAAAAAGGATATCCAGTAATTCTACTCTCATACCGGTGTTATTTGCTATATCCACAATAATCTTGTTATTAAATTGTCTTAATACCTCTGTTTTCAGTCCTCTGGAGCTTCCTATGACAACAATATATACAACATTGTCATCATATCTGCCATATACATTGCTGCTGTCGGGATTTAATCTTTTATATCCCTTATTCTCCAGATGCTTAATAACCTGTATCATATATTGCTGCATCTTTATAATCCCAGAAAAAGATTCTCTACCTTTTCAATAACTGTCTCTTTCATATTTCCTCTTATTTTCTCATATTGAAGCCCTGATTCCATAATCTCAAGCAACTGCATTCTGAGATTTGTATCAATCTCTTTTATGTATTTCATCAGAACATCCTTTATTTCAATAACATATTCTTTTGTTTCCATCTCTGCAATCATAGGTTCATAATCAAATGAACGGTTCTTCTTCATGTCATCCTGTTTTCTTCCACATATCACACACTCTTCGGCACCGCCTTCATTGATATGTCCACAGTTACAAGTCCATACAAGTCCATCTGATTTATAACTGTCTACTGCATCAATCCCATTTTTTGATTTTATAACCTTAAGCTTTGCATATGATACACCTATATCAACAGGCTCATCACTGCATAAATATACGTCTCTTGAAGTGACATATTTCTTTATGTATACCTTTGCCGAAGAAATCATCTTAATATATTTCTCAGGCAGCTTGCAGTCTGTATAATCAGACTTAAGTAATGATGAATTGCTTTTATCAAATATGAAATCAACACCTGTCAGTGTGGTTGTATCTCCATATAGATTTGTAAAGCTTACATCAGCCTTAACAGCCTTTATGTCATCATTATTATAATTGCTAAACCAAGCTGACAACTTTGTTCCGTTTCCTTCCGAAACAAGAATAAGTTTAACAGCTCTTGGAATAGTTTTATCATAATAATTACTTACAAATACTTCTTTTCGTACAAATGAACTTTTATTAAGCTCAGAATGATATTTTTGGTTAAGTTTCACAAGAGTACCACTTGCAACAACAGCCGTAAGGTTATTTGAATATTCTACAACATTTGTTCCGAAACCGATAACTGCATTATACTCTGTTTTTTCAACCATTTTCTTAAATGCTTTAATTGTACTGTTCAAAATTCCATCAAGTTTTTCCTGATATGCCTCACTTCTATCAGTTGCAATATCTGCAATAGAAGTACCAAAATCTTTTAAAAAGTTTGAATTCAATATAGTCTGGGTAAATCTGTATTCTCCATACTCTACAATATCATAGCCCTCAAAGCTCGTTCCTGATGTAATCATTACACCTTCCATTTCTACACCTCCATAATTTGTTTGCATTAATCTCACGAACTATTTCACAAGTGTTCTACGTCAAATAATCAAATTATTACCTTCTATAGAAAATTGTACCACATCATATTTCAATAGACAAATATTTTTTGTGAATTTTCCATTAAAAACATATACTTTTTTGTTTATTATTTTGCAGGTGAGAAACTAACCATTATCTAAAGCCAATCAAATTGCGTTAGCCTTATTTTAAACTTGTACAGGATTATTATTTACATATATATTAAAATTAAAGCTTATATCATTATATTGCTTATTTTCCCCTTCTTCTTCTATTCTCCAGTTAGAATTTTTGTCAAGGTTTTCTATAAATGCGTCAGCTTCATATGACTTATATATCTTGGTTATATATGCTTTATCGCAATATGGAATAAGCTTATCATATACAGACTGACCACCTATTACAAATATATCATTCGTATCATAATTCTTCAGTTCATGAAAAAGCTCATCTATAGAATGCACTACTACAGCCCCATCTACTGTGTAATGTATATCATGACTTAGTATTATATTAATTCTTCCCGCTAAAGGTTTTGCATGTGGAAATTCTTCAAGTGTCTTTCTTCCCAATACAACTACATGCCCCATAGTAACATTCTTAAAGTTCTTCTGGTCCTCTGATATTCTTGCCAGAAGTCTGCCTTTATATCCTATTCCCCAGTTTTCATCAACTGCTGCTATAAATTTCATATAATTTTCCTTTCTCCGTCACAGCTTATATTTCAGATTTATTATACAGCTATAGGTATATCCTTTATCTGTGGTCCTGTTTCATAATCAGTAATAGAAAAATCATCTAAAGTAAACTTATAAAAGTCCTTTACATCAGGATTCATTGTAAATGTAGGAGCCTTAAATGTAGGTCTTTCAATAAGCTCTTTCACAATAGGTATATGCCTGTCATATATATGCGCATCTGCAATTACATGAACAAGCTCTCCCGGTTTGAAACCTGTCACCTGTGCTATCATGTGCACAAGTACAGCATACTGAACTACATTCCAGTTATTGGCAGCAAGCACATCCTGTGAACGTTGATTGAGTATAGCATTCAATCTGTCTCCCGTCACATTAAATGTCATGCTATATGCACATGGATATAAATTCATTTCATGTAAATCCTCATGCACATAAATATTAGTAATCATACGTCTGCTGTAAGGGTTTGTCTTCAAATCATATATAAGTCTGTCAACCTGATCCATCATACCTTCTTTATATTGATGTTTAACCCCAAGCTGATAACCATATGCCTTACCGATAGAACCATCCTCGTCAGCCCAGCTATCCCATATATGGCTTTTCAAATCATGTACATTATTTGATTTTTTCTGCCATATCCAAAGAAGTTCATCAATAGCTGACTTCACATATGTCTTTCTAAGTGTAATCGCCGGGAATTCCTTTGACAAATCATATCTGTTCACTACACCGAATTTTTTTATTGTATAGGCATAGCTGCCATCCTCCCACTTTGGTCTAACCTTTTCTCCCTCTGTGCTGTATCCATTATCAATAATATCTCTGCACATTTTTATAAAAATATCATCTGCAAGACTCATATTCTGCCACTCCTATTTCTTTCTCCGTGAACTTTCCCAACATCAAAAACAATGGGACTTAGTCACTTTATTTAGATATTACCACACCATTTACTCAATGCGCAATTAGTCTTTTAATAAACAGATACAAAATGGAATATACAGATACAATAGAACTTAATACTTTTTTTATATTTTCAGCTTTTTTTACATAGAAAAACACATTTTATTACATTAATAAATTTTCTGTTATATATCATGTATTCTAGTAAAAAATAACCGAAAGGCGGATTATACACATGATAAATGATAACTCAAATCCATTGCCCAACCTGCTTCGATATTACCGAATAAAGCTTGGGCTTACGCAACAGGAAATTGCAAACAAACTAAATATTTCACGTTCAGGATACGCCAATTATGAAGAAGGAAGATGTCTGCCCAGCATAGACCAGACAATAGCTCTTTCTGAACTTCTTCGCCATGACCTTTTGTTTGCATATACCATATCATCACAATATCAGAAGCACGCAACAAAGCATAGTCAGACAACGTTTCACGAAAATAGCACCTACCTGCCTGATATAACCAATAATTTGAAATCTACTGAACTCATGCAGTTATTTGAAGAAATGCTTCCCAAAGAGCAGGAACTAATACGAAGATATATGCTAAAAAAGAAGGAGGAACCATGACAAATAAAAAGAAAATAAAAGAAAATCATCTTAGTATCGCCATACGCACACTCAGATATAACAGTAAAATGAAGCAAAGTGATATCGCAACAGCCCTTGGAATATCAATATCATCTTATTCTCACTATGAATGTGGTACAAGAATACCTGATATTAAAATACTTTTGCAGCTTTCCAAGCTGTACAACATTAGTATGAATCATCTTGTATTTTTAGCATGTATGGATTTGGCAGACGAAACAATAATATCATCTGATGATGTATACGACATATTTTCATGCGGATTTACATTACCTGAAGACGAATTAGAACTGCTTAATAACTATCGCTCATCTTCTGACGTCTATAAAAAGAATGTACTTCTATTTTGTCAGGCAGCACATGAGTGTTCAAGATAATCATTCCATTTCAATCCGGCTTCTTATATAATTCAAAGTCTTTTTCTTATCAGCACTCCAAAGAGGTGCTATAAGTATAGACTTTGGACCATCACCTGTTATTCTATGTATAACCATATCCTCACGCACCTGCTTTATGCATTTAATAAGGATATCTGTATATTCCTCAAGTGACAGTACATCAAACAAACCATCTTCATATAACTCGGCAAGTTTTGTCCCCTTTAATACATGAAGCAATTGGAACTTTATACCATGAACACCACTGTCTGATATATATCCGGCTGTCTCCACCATATCTTCCTCTGTTTCAAATGGTAGTCCGATAATCATATGAACAACAATATGAACAGGAAACTTTTTTAATTTTTCTATAGCATCGTCATATACTTCTAGCGGATAGCACCTGTTAATAAGCTTTGCTGTCCGCTCATGAACAGTCTGAAGTCCAAGTTCCACCCAAAGTGGCTTTATAGATGCCAGTTCGGCAAGTAATTCCAGAACATCAGCGTCAAGACAGTCAGGTCTTGTAGCTATATCTATAGCTGCTATCTCAGGATTGTATGCTGCCTCAAGAAACTTTTTCCGCAGAACACAAATATCTCCATAAGTATTTGTAAACGATTGAAAATATGCTATATATCTCTGGCATCTCGCTTTTCCTGCCATACGAAGCTTCTCTTTTCTTATCTGCAGTGATATAGGAACGTCTGCCCGTCCACCAAAGTCACCTGAACCCTTTGCACTACAGAATATGCAACCGCCATAACCGGCTGTTCCATCCCTGTTAGGGCAGGTACATCCGGCATTGAGTGATAATTTATATAATTTTTCACCAAAAGTATCTTTTATATAGTCATTTACAGTATATATATTCATAATCCATCCTAATAGTACCGCTCTCCCTCATTTTGTTTCGGTAGCATATCAAATCATAAACTTCAACAACTCACAAGGTTCATCAATGATAACTGTTGCACCTTTTTCCTCAAGAAATGTTCTGTCTCTAAAGCCCCATGTTACTGATATACAGTCAAGCCCACTATTTTCCGCTGTAGCAATATCTACATCAGAATCACCTACATATACCGCATCTTCAGGATTTATACCAAGTTTCCTGACTGCTTCATATACTGTATCAGGTGCCGGTTTCTTTGCAATATTTTCAGATTCACCTATAGCAACTTTTATATAATCACTGAAGAAATGCCGGTTAAGACCTTTTACCCCCTGGTCATACTTATTAGATACTATAGCCATTGCTACACCTCTTTTATTAAGCTCAGAAAGCAAAGTCATTATTCCGTCATATGGTTTTGTCTTATTCATCATATTATTAAGATAATGCTGTTTAAATGCTGCAAATACTTTATCGATAATTTCCACATCTGTTTTCGGAGGAACTGCCCGCTCAATAAGCTTTCTTATTCCATTTCCAACGAACATACGCACCTCATCAATACCTCTTTCTTTATATCCGTACAAAGAAAGTGCATAATTTACACTGTCTGTCAAATCTTCAAGTGTATTGAGTAATGTTCCATCTAAATCAAATATTACAGTTGAGTATTTCTTCATTACATTTAATCTCCAATTGTATACATATTATTATTGCTCATGACTTGCTCTGATAAGTGCCGGAACTATCTGTTTCTTTCTTGAAACGACACCATTGAGATATGCATACCCTGACTCTGCCTGTACACCAAATGCTTTTTCACATAAGCTTTCGGCACTTTCTCCGGCGCATAATATTCCCGAGCCTTCATCAAGTATATTAGTCATTACAAATATTATTATATCGCATCCGGGTTCTTTATAAGTTGCAAGGTACTGCTCCATATCATTCTTTATGGCATCAAGTTCTTTTGCATTTATCGAATTTATTTGTCCTATAGCAACGGTTGTATCGCCTATATCAAATTTTTTAAAATCCTGATGCAATATTTCGTCCATAGTCTTACCTTTAAGATTACTTCCTGCATCAAACATCTCCATTGCAAATTTATTTATATCTATTCCTGCCAGTTCAGCAAGTTTAATAGCATTTTCTTTATCTGTCTCTGTACATGTAGGTGATTTAAACACAAGTGTATCTGACAGTATGGCTGAGCAGAGAATTCCGGCTATTTTTCTGTCAGGTACAACTCCCTGTTCCTGATACATCTGATAAACAATAGTTGCTGTACATCCAAGAGGCTGGTTTCTAAAGTACACCGGAGATATCGTTTCGATATTTGCAATTCTATGATGGTCTATAATCTCACATATTTCAGCCTTGTCTATTCCATCTACAGACTGCGTCCTTTCATTATGGTCTACAAGGATAAGCTGTTTTTTTCTTGCATTAATAAAATTACGTCTCGATACAAGTCCCTTATAATTTCCGTTTTCATCTGTTACAGGAAAATATCTTACTCTTGTTTTCGACATAACTCCTTGAAGTGAATCTACTGTATCATCCTCATAGAATGTCATAATATTATCCTTTATCATAAAATATTTTATAGGCATACTCTGTCCTATAAGCCTTGCAACCCTGTATGTATCATTATCTGTAATAACAATAGCACAGTCCTTTTCTTTAGCCAGTTTTATTACTTCATCAGAAACCTTATCTACAAGACAGGCTATTATCATTGATGCGCCATGCTTTATAGCTGCAATCTGTGCAGTTTCTCTGTCACTTAATATAACTATATCATTCTCATGTATATACTGCTCCATTAACTCTACGTGGGCGGTACCGACAACTACCTTTCCATCAGCCACATATGAGTGTGCATTTCCGCATATCAATTTACCGCCTATAGTTTCCACAATCTGTCCATATCTTGTTCTTGAAGCATAAAGTACATTTTCATTTTCTGCAAGCATATATGCTTCTGCAATATCACCTACCGTAACTATTCCTTTTATCTTACCATGCTCTACTACAGGCAATGTTGTCGCATCATTATTCTGCATAAACTCAAATGCCTGTTTCATAGTTATGTCACCTGATACGCCATCTACGATTCTATATGCTATATCTTTAACCTGGATATTTACATCTTTTACAAGTTCCGGAACCTCTACATTAAAATAATCAAGAACAAATTCTGTTTCTTTATTTATATTTCCTGCTCTCTTAGGTATGTATTTCTTCTCCTTTTTATTTTTCAAAGCGGCATATGCTATAGCTGAACATATAGAATCCGTATCAGGATTTTTATGTCCTATAACAAACACCTCATCTTTCGGAACATTATGCATCTATTATACCTCCATCAATTTTGTATAACAAAATTATCAATATCTGTCCTGTTAATTAAAGGGCAAAGCGAATAAATCACTCTGCCCTTAATCTAGCATACTTTAAAAAATCATTCAACCTAAGCATATATCAAATTTTTTCAAAATATGCCTTTATATTATATTTACGCTTTTTTAAACTTATATTTATAATTCACTTATATCAACAAGCGACAATTTAGTGGTGTC
>JBJEMQ010000231.1:0-2010 GCA_051879755.1 Coprococcus sp.
CTGTATTGACCTTATTATCGAGATACTTCGTGGAAGTACCAAAGTTGCTGATGCCAAAGCATGTCTGATGCATGGTGATACGTCAAATATCAAGTTCCGTTTCAAGGGTTCTGAAGCAGATGCGAAGTTCTTATGCTTTACGGAAAAACAGGCAGATGCAATACTTGCCATGAGACTCCAGAAGCTGATTGGACTTGAGATAAATGCTCTTAAGAAAGAACTGAAAGAAGCGGAGAGGCTAATTGACAAATATGGTAAACTTCTTTCTGACAAATCAGCCATGATGAACCAGATGATAGAAGATATGCTTGATATCAAGGAAAAATATGCAATTCCAAGAAAGACAAAGATTGCTGATTATGGTGAGGTGTCAATAAAGAAGGCAGAGGTTGTTGCTGCTGAGGTAGCTGTACTCCTGGACAGATTCTATTATATAAAGGTTATAGATGGAAATGTCTATGATAAGAATATAGAACAGATAACAAAGGATTACAGATTTGCATTTAAGTGTCAGAATACAGAGCGTATTGCTGTATTTGCAGATAATAACCAGCTATATACTGTTAAGGTGCAGGATATTATTAAGCTTCAGGCAAAGAAGAACACGTCTAAGGCAAAATCAAATGGAAATGGTCTTATAGGAAGACTTTCTGATAAGGGTATACAGATATTTGAGTTTTGTAATATGACCGGTAGTGAGAATATTCTTTTTATGGGTTGTATAGAGCAATTTGTAAATAGTAAACTTCTGTTCGCTACAAAAAGCGGTATGGCTAAGCTGGTCAGTGGAAGTAATTTTGATATTACAAGAAAGACTGCTGCTGCATCAAAACAGGGTGATGATGTAATATATGTAGGTATTGTTAATGAGGAAGATTATGTCATTGCAAGAAGTGCAAATGGTTATTATATCAGAGTTTCCGTGGATGATATCCCTGAGCAGGGCAAAGGCGCAGGTGGTGTTAAGCTGATGAATCTGTCATCTGACGATGTGCTTGAGTCTATATATGTAGGAAACTTAAAGGATAGCTTTTTTGTTGGTGATAATGAAATAATATTTACCAGAATAAAAGCAGCAAAGAGAGGAGCTAAGGGAACAAAGCTCAGACTTTAGTTTACAGGAAGGTTAAGGTTATAGCATATGATATCTATTATTGATTATGATGCAGGAAATATTAAAAGTGTCGAGAAAGCGTTTTCATATCTGGGAAAAGAAGCGGTTATAACAAGAGACAGGGATGTTATTATGGCAAGTGAGAAGGTTGTTCTGCCTGGAGTAGGAAGCTTTGGCGATGCCATGAATAAAATAAGAGAATATAAGCTGGAAAATGTTATATATGATGTAATAGATAAAAATATACCGTTTCTTGGAATATGTCTTGGATTGCAATTGCTTTTTAAAACAAGTGATGAGTCGCCTGATGCTACAGGGCTTGGGATACTTGATGGCAGTATACTCAGAATACCTGATGCGCCGGAGCTTAAGATTCCCCAGATAGGTTGGAATTCGCTCGAGATAAATCCAAAAGCAAAATTATTTAAGGGACTTCCGGATAATCCGTATGTATATTTTGTACATTCGTATTATTTAAAAGCAGAGCATGAAGAGGATGTAGCTGCATCTACATATTATGGAGTTAAAGTACATGCTTCGGTAGAACGAGGAAATGTATTCGCATGTCAGTTTCATCCTGAGAAAAGCTCTGAAGTAGGACTTAAGATACTTAAGAATTTTATTGAACTGGAGGTATAGGTGATGCATACAAAGAGAATAATACCTTGTCTTGATGTGAAGAACGGAAGAGTTGTAAAGGGAATTAATTTTGTAAATCTTATAGATGCAGGAGATCCGGTTCAGGTAGGAGCTGCTTATGATAAGGCAGGTGCAGATGAGCTTGTGTTTCTTGATATAACTGCATCCTCTGACCAAAGAAATATAGTTGTGGATATGGTAAGACGGGTTGCTGAAACAATTTTTATACCATTTACAGTAGGTGGAGGTATCAGAAC
>JBJEMQ010000232.1:0-3785 GCA_051879755.1 Coprococcus sp.
CATATAGCTTCTGTAGAAGAAAATGTAACAGTGACCGTTGAATTCATCCAGAGTGGTGACAAGATGACTATTCAGTCAGATGAAAACGGAAAGATTGTCAGTGCGATTGCCGGAGGCAGGGATCAGATTGAAAATATTGAAAGTGGATTTACACTTGGTGAAAATGCTTCTGTAACGATTACAGCTTCTGCAAATGCAGGTTATGAAGTGAAGAACTGGACGGTCAACGATGAAGTTGTGGAAGTAGATGGAAAGCCGGTTACAGACCTCGTTTATACTTACAAATCAGATGGTACAAAATCAGGCGCCAATGTAAGAGTACATTTCCAGCAGATTCCATACGAGGTATCATGGAGTGGCGAAGGCGGAACTGTAGGTGCTGATGAGTATGAAGAAGCAAGTGCGAAGATTCGTGGCGGAAGTAATGTGACATTTAAGGTTTATCCGGATGAAGGACAGATAATCGATTACTGGACTGTGAATGGGGTAAAAGTGGAAGGCGAAAACAGCGATACATTTACCTGGACTGTTCCAAATGGAACAACGGCTGCCCCATCCGTATCCGTTTTCGAAATACAGGCAATCTGTAAGGATGCACCATTTGAAGTGACCTATATTCAGCCGGAAGAAAACGGAAGTTTATCTGCGAAAGCAGGAAGCAATGCAGTCACCAGCGGTGATACGGTAGAAGGCAATACTGTAGTGACTTTCACTGCAACGCCGGATAGTGGTTACATGGTTGGAACATGGACGGTCAATGGAGAAACAATTGACACCCAGAATAATGTGCTTGATGTTACTGTGAAGAAGAATACAGAGGTATCCGTAACCTTAATTCCGGATACTTATACAGTGACAGCAGTTACAGATGGTTCCGGCTCCATAGCTGTTGGAACAGATGATTCAGGAAACTACCTGGCAAAATACGGTTCTTCTCTTACCTTTACGGCAAAAGCCGATGGCTATTGGGAAATAGGAGACTGGTATGTTGATGGCGAGAAAGTGACAGAGGGAGTGAGCAGCGATAAATCAACCTTTACACTGACCAATATAAGGAAAAATCAGGAAGTAAAAGTAGAATTTGTCAGCGCAGTTTATTATGAGGTATCATATTCTGTTGAAAGCGATTCGAATGAGAAACACGGAACACTGGAGGCAGAGGCTGATGGCAAGACTCTGAATCTTTCGGAAGGAGCGTACACGAATGTAGAAGGCGGTTCTGAACTAACCTTTACGGCAAAGCCGGATTACGGCTACATGGTAGATTCATGGTATATAAACGGAAAAGTTGTTTCAGATAACATTACCACTCAGCTTCTTATCAAGGAACTGAGTACCAATGTAAATGTAAAAGTTCTTTATAAAACATATAAGGATTTTGATATTCCGAAGAGTGGCAACGGTTATCTTGTTGAAGATGTGAAGAGAAATCCGGATGATGCTGTTGATGAAGATAAGGTTCGTGAAAATGGGGATCTTACATTTACAGTAATGCTAGATGAAGAAAAAGGATTCAATACCCTCAGTAAGCTTGTGGTGAATGGATATGATTGTATTGACGATAAGCTTGTGGATGAGAATCAGCCGATAACCGGATGTGATAATCTGATATCTGTAAAGAATATAGATGGCAGTTATACAATTACTCTGAAAAATGTTACAGCTGATATTATGATGGACGTTGAAGCACATATTTTCAATGAAGAAGAAGCAGTCTTTGACTGGTCTGAAAATAATACAAAGGCTACAGTTAAAATCATATGTGCGGATGTGAATTGTTTGGAAGAGCATGAACTGACATGTAAAGTAGATATGAAACGTGGAGATGGAAAACTGACTTTCACGGCATCTGCAGATTATATGGGCAGAACCTTCACACAGACAGTAACAACGGATCACATATTGACGAAAATACCTGCGAAGAAGGCTACCTGTACTGAAAAGGGAAATATTGAATACTGGGTATGTAATGATGAGAATTGTCCGGATGAAATCAGAAAATTTGCTGATGCAGAAGGTAATAAAGTTCTCTCTGACGGACAGGAAGTTATTCCGATTGATAACGTAAACGGTCATGATTATTCTCAGAGTAGTGTCACATTCCAGTGGTCAGAAAATGGTGCTGCGAAAGCATATGTGACCTGTTCCCATTGTGGAAAAAAGAAAGAGGTAAGCTGTACGGTTAAACAGAAAGAAGGCATTGGAACAATGACCTGTACTGCTACAGCAATCTTCAACAACAAGACATATACTGATGTAAAAACAATAAAATACACCAATTCCTGGGAAAAAACCGTATTAAGACTTCAGGGTACAGCTGGAACGACATCAATCAAGATGAAGTGGAATGCGGTTCCGGATGCGGACGGTTATGTGATTTACTGGAACAAATGTTATGATAAGACAGAATTTAAACAGGTGAAAGTGATTAAGAGCGCAAAGACTCTGACATGGACACATAAGAACCTAAAGAAAGATTCTCATAACAGATACTATGTGAAAGCATACAAGATGATTGGAGGAAAGAGATATTTTATCAAGACATCCAATCAGATACATCTTGCTACAAAGGGCGGAACATATACCAATGTAAAGGCGCTGAAATCTAGTGTTTCTTCTGTTACCCTGAAAAAGGGCAAAACAAAAGCACTGACGATTAAGCAGATTTATGTTGATAAGAATAAAAAGCCTGTAACGCACATGAGATCACTTACTTACACCACATCTAATAAAAAAGTTGCAACAGTGACATCAAAAGGTGTGATAAAAGCAAAAGGTAAAGGAAGTTGTTATATCTACATAACCGCTTCTAGTGGAGTTTATACGAAAGTGAAAGTAACTGTAAAATAAAAAAGATGTAGCTTGTTTTGCTTGAACAGGAGGCTGCCTGCAGTGATATATTCGTCACTGTAGGCAGTTTTTTTATGGGTCGTGACCCAGTTGAGCTCGCGAAGCGTGCGAAATATAAACCACCCGCTATACGGGTGAGCGACGATAGTAGAGGAAGAAAAAGATTTTAGATACAATGCATGAAGTCGGTATAATGATTCTTTATCATCACGACATTACCAAATGCAAGTGTTGTGGTGAACAGGTTAGAAGTTATAAAGTAAGTGGCAGATATATGCTATATTAAAATACTGAAATTGAATATTATAAAAACGGTCTCGAATGCGAGGTCCGTTTGTGTCGCATAAAATAGGAGCTATTACTTAAAAAACATTATTATTCAAAAACATTATTATTCAAAAAAATGAATGGAGCTTCTCTTGGAATTCTGCTGTGATTCTCTTAGGATTCTGCTATGATTCTCTTAGGATTCTGCTATAATTCTCTTAGGATTCTGCTATAATTCTCTTGGGATTCTGCTATAATTCTCTTAGGATTCTGCTATAATTCTCTTAGGATTCTGCTATAATTCAGATGGAAGCTTCAGGATTGAAAATCCATAAATAGTGGCTTCTATGACGCGACTGAGTTCAACACAGAAAAATTGGTTTGCAGGTGCGTAGATAATGGTGTTTTGGTTTTAATTCTTGGCACTACGACCAAAATTGGTCTGCAGGTGCGTATGGATATAGATAAAAACCAAGAAATATGCCCCGCGAAAAAGGCAGCTGTGGGGCAAAAAAGAAGAAAATCAGGAAATATGCCCCGCGAAAAAGGCAGCTGCGGGGCAAAAAAGAAGAAAAAGAAGAAATATGCCCCGCAAAAAAGGCAGCTGTGGGGTAAAAAAGAAGAAAAAGAAGAAATATGCCCCGCAAGCAAGGCGGAAGCGGGGCAAA
>JBJEMQ010000232.1:3885-8009 GCA_051879755.1 Coprococcus sp.
AAAAAGAAGAAAATCAGGAAATATGCCCCATAAACAAGCTGGCTGCGGGGCAAAACAGAAGAAAAAGAAGAAATATGCCCCATAAACAAGCCAGCTGCGGGGCAAAAAAGAAGAGGTGTAAAATGAAGGAATTAATTATTAGGGATGCGATAGATGAATATTTATCAGCGTCAAAATATATAAACTGGAATGATGATAGCATCATATCAAAAGCGGATGAATTTAAGTCGAAATTTGCAGATGAAATCTCTTTGGTTAAGGCTGTTTATGAGTTTGTGCGTGATGAAATAAAACATTCATGGGATGTACAAGATAAACGGGTAACTAAGTCTGCAACAGAGGTGTTGGAACAGGGCGTTGGCATATGCTGGGCAAAAGCAAATCTTCTCGCTGCTCTGCTTCGTGCATGTGGAATACCCGCAGGCATTTGTTACCAGCGTCTTACATTGGGGGATGTGCCAGAAACCGGGTTTTGTATTCATGCGTTAAATGCTGTTTATATTAAGTCATTGAACAGATGGATTCGTTTGGATGCAAGAGGTAATAAAGCAGGTGTAGATGCTCAGTTTGATTTAGAGCAGGAAAGATTAGCTTTTCCGGTACATAGGGATCTCGGTGAAGTGGATTATCGGATTGTTTACGCGAATCCATCTGATAAGTTGATGAAGGTATTGGAAGAGAATACGGATGCACTTTATATGTATTTGAATTGTCTGTCGGATAGTATTTTCGAATATAGAAAAGCAACTATAGAAGATATTAATGAATTGGTACGAACAAGGATTATAGTTCTTCGTGCAGTTAATAAGTTGTCCGATGATGTGGATATGTCAGTGCTGGAGCAGGAAGCCGATGCATATTATAGGCGGGCGTTGGAGTCTGATGAGCATATTGCATATCTGGTGTACGATAATGGAACATTTATTGGTGCAGGTGGTGTCAGCTTTTATCAAGTTATGCCGACATACCATAATCCAAGTGGTAAAAAGGCATATATTATGAATATGTATACAGCACAGGAATACCGCAGACAGGGAATTGCATTTCATACATTAGATTTATTGGTAAAGGATGCGAGGAAGCAGGGGGCATCACAGATTGCATTAGAAGCAACGGATATGGGACGGCCATTGTATGAGAAATATGGGTTTGTAAAGATGGAAGATGAGATGGAACTAAGATAGTCAGTACAAATATTTTAGACAATATAATAAGGAAAAAGTATAAATAGTGTTGACTGTCTATTTTGGCGGCTGATTAGTGGACTGGTAGATTTTGTATAATGAAAATGACAAGATAACTGAGATGATGATTTGCAAATTTTGATTATCATCATTTAAAATTGATGATATGGAATAACTGAAGTTATGATATATTTAAGAAAGCGAATTAAAATGGGTCAAAAAATAAAATTTACTAAGGTGAAGCTAAAATGAATGATAAAAGTAATAAAAGAAATAAAATTATTATAGGCATGATAGCCACTATTATTGTACTAACTTCATTGACGATTTTATTTATCTCGGTCGGAGAAGACTCCCACTTCTATAAGTGGCGAGTGAAGAAACAAACTAGTCTCAGTGGGAGTCCAATCTCCGACTGAGATAAAAGCCTCCGGCGGATTGCAGGAATGTGCAGATGAAGATGTCAGCAAAGCTGACGCACATTCCGCAGCAAGAACGCTGGGGCGTTCTTGAATGTGCCAATTAATCATTACATTGACACACATACCTGGGCAGCTATTTTATATATCAGGTGAGATTAATTCCGATAGCTCTGGCGTTTTCTCTGAGGAACATGAATACTTGAAATGATAATATAGTATTTGGAAATGTGATACTTTTTGTTACTGATATTACACATGACGGTACTGTTACATTTTCAGTGCAACAAGGGGATTTATATAATAAAACAGGAGAAGTTGTTAATGATGATATTATCGTCAAAGATGTAATGGCAAATTACAAACTGAATGATGGGGCTATATCTTTAATAGTAACTAGAAATAGATATCAATAAATTTCGGTATTATTAATAGAGATAAATATGAAGAACTATGATGGGAGGCGGCATGGACGAAGTAAATAAGGAAATATTATATCAGTTTAATATGAAGATTCCTAAATCTTGTTATTTGAAACCAACATATGGAGAGGGATCTCGAAAATATGCGAAAATAAATAAAATCTTATTATATCTTATAGCGATTGAATTGTTGATAGGCTATGTAGTGATAGAGGGTAGATTTAGGTTGTATTCTGGTGTATCCGGAGGTGCGTTTTTACTTATTTTATTGTATTCGGATATTGTTACACCAGGAAAAAAAGCAAAGATTTATAACAAATATGTAGCGGCGGGAGAAGATTGCTTTATATATACATTTTATGAAGACTATGTTAACGCAAAAAATGTAAGTGTGGAAATGAATCTTCAGTACAATAGTGCAGAAATATATGCAGAAACGAATGACATTATCATGATAACATTTCCGGTTGGAAATTGGATTGCCGTGGACAAATCGAAGTGCACACAAGAGCAGCTACAGTTTGTGAGAAATATAGTTCCACTTGATAAAAAGGAAAATGATATAAAGAAATCGGCGCGAAAGTATATGTGTACGGCATTAATATCATTTATTCAGTTTTTGGTTTTGGGAGCATGTATTTTTGTGCTTGGGTTTAATCCTTCACGCACAAAAAATGAGAATCATGCATACCTTACATATACCGAACTTCAGAATACTTCATATTCTTCCTTTGTTGATTGTGTTAAGGCGAGGACTATTAAGGATGTTTTGATAATTGATGATAGGTATGTAGAGTACACTTTTATAGGACGTGGATATGACGAAAGATATTTTACCGAGTGTGATAATATAGATGAACTAATTACTATTCTTGATAGTAATTATACTAATTATAAATATGAAGAAGATTGAAAGATGTATAAAAACATTGGATTTGAGATTGTTGATGAAAACGATGAAGAATATATCGTGGTGTGTGTATTATGAAATAGCGGAATTTCCGATTTGGGTCAAGAAAACTGTGGTTTTATGAAAGATTCATGCACGAATAATATTCTTAATATTACTATTGGACGGAAGATGTTATGGTGAAATATACGATTAAATTTATGCCGGAATACAATATACAAGCTTGTGGCCGGTTAGTGATAACTCATACGATGAGTTAGGGATACCGATTTCATATGAAAAGGTATCACTTCCAAAATGTTTAGTGGGAAAACAATTCTAAGAAGCTTGTAGTTAATACTTAACATGATTTTTACACAGATATGATAGATTGAAATGTATATATGGGGGTAGAATTACAGGAGCAACTAAGTAATTCATATATCAAGTATTTGTCAAAAGTCATAATTCATTATGAGATGTAGTGGACGAATTACATTTTTAACATATTGCGATGAGAAGGAGTAAGGTATGACGATACATAATACAACCCCCCAGAAAGATATGGAATATGTAATAAAACACATGGTTCCATACAAAAAGTACAATCCAAACACTCCGGGCGATTATCAACCAACCAGATATATTACAGAGCTTAACAAGTCTTCATTGTATAATGTGTTTATGAAAATATGTAAGATAGCAGCAGTTTGTCTGCTTATAGGTGTTGTTGGAATTGTGATATGTGGTGTGGGAATGAAACTTGTGGAAGAAAAAGGCGGCAATGCTGATGGGTGGATATATATGTGTGCCGTAAGCGGATTTCTTATGATTGGAGGACTTGCAGTAGTAATCATCACGGCAATCATATGTGCACCCATGGAGAACAAAGCAAATAGAATGGACAAAAATGAGATACAGGCACAAAATGTTACTATTTATAAGCTTGACACAGGAGAGATTGCTCTTGTAAATGTTGCCAAAGATACTGCTATGGGCCGGCAGATGCGTCCACATATAGATAATTTCACAAATAATACATATCCATATTTGCATATTCCATTTTATTACATAGAGTTCATAAAGCGGATTCGAAAAGTAACCAAAGAAAATGGACGATACAGTCTGGTGGTGGATTTGGAGCGCAGGGAACTGGATTTTACATTCCGTTATGTTGACAACGTGGAATTAACAACTGAATTTGAGAGAA